>SLKF01000061.1 GCA_007134725.1 Clostridiales bacterium
CAGCTCCCTCTGAAAAAAAGCGTCCAAGTACTCTTCAGAGATCTTCGCCCCCAATTTAAACCCTATTCAGATTTCTTTATGCTAAAACTCAAAAAACCGACCATAAAAATGGTCGGTTACGCTGCCAGCTCCCTTTGAGAAAAGCGTCCAGATACTTCTCAAAGATCCTCACTCCCGTTAAGGTAATACATACATACCCGGTGTTTAAAAGACTAAACAGAATTTTCTAAAATATCGAGATTTTTTTTCATCGAAAAGCCATTGGATTTCGAACTCTCATCAGTTCCTCTGTGATCAGTTGATGCCCAGTATTATTGGGGTGAGGATCAGGATTAGGAATCGGTCCCCAAACAATCGAGAAGTCCACCGCATCCTCATTACGCCGAAAGGCATTATATACGTTAGCTACACTGACTCGTCTCCCTTGATGTTTTCTCATGGTCTGATTCATAGGATGAATCAACTCTTCCATTAACTGATACAACTCCGGGGATTCCATCTTACAGACCGGATTGTAGATGCTCAGGATGATGATATTGGCCTCTTCATTCAAATAATGTATTGCATTAATAATTTGAGGCCAGTGGCTTTGAAAATCTTCTACGCCCAGCCACAATGCAGCTCGAAGCTCATCGTCTGCAAGGAGCTGTTGAATAATGCCATTCCATATAACTGGGCCTCCATCGACAATTTTCCCCTCCAATTCACTAATGCTTTTTGCGCTGTAAGCCTTCATCATTGCTCCAATCACCGGTTGCAGGATATTGTTTCCTCCGATACTGACGGTAATTACATCCGCTTCACTTACCATCCATTGGGCCATTATAGCTGTTTGATCCGTCGGATGATTAAGTCTTCCTAACAGATATTCGGTTGTCATTCCCGGCATAGCAATGTTTCCATTCTCCACGACTCCCGGTACTCCCGGCACTTTCGTAAATCCAAAATTTTCGAGGTACTCGGCGTAGCCGTCAAAATACCTTTGTCCCAGATCTGCACTATCTCCAAACGCTATGGAGTCGCCAAGATTTAAGTAAGTCCGGGCACCCATTTCCGGTCTTGCGGCCAGAGCGTTGAGTGGTAGTGCTAAAATCATTACCAATACTAGAATTAAAACAATCCCTTTTTTATTCATTTTCTCCCTCCAATCCATGTTTCTTTTCCGAAAAACCCGACATTTTTCATCGAATTAACGTTTTCAATCTTTCCTTTTACCTTTTCCGATTCCCCCTTTTTTTCTCATCAAAAAACCGACCAGTCAATGGTCGGTTACGCTACCCACTCCCTTTGAGAAAAGCGTCCAGATACTTCTCAAAGATCCTCGCTCCCCATTTAGTGGGTATATTTATACCCGGCAATGCTTACCTTAAACTGTCCTTATCAGAATTTTCACAATTTTATATTCTGCCGTGATTTATTTCCCTTCTTTTCTCTACTTCTACATGGGAAGGTTTCAAAGATCTTCTTTTCGGGTATGTAGAAAAGAAAAACAGAAAGCAGGGGTTGTTATGAATAAACAGGAAATTTTAGAAGAACTACGGTCCACCCTGTCGGGCAGGACCTTTGATGCCTTGCTCCCTCCGATTCTCTTTGCCCTGATTAATGCATTTTTTGATTTGACCATCGCCACGGCGGGGGCTTTTGTGATTGCGGCTTTTCTGGGGATTTTTCGTTTTTTTAAAAAACAGAACTGGTTTTACGCCCTGGGAGGCTTTCTGGCGGTATCCTTTGCGGCGGGATTTGCCTATTTTACCGGCAGTGCCGCCAATTATTTTCTCGGCTCCTTAATCAGCAGCGCCTTTTTGTTTTTCATTGCTTTGATCAGTCTGGTGATCGGAAAACCCCTGGCGGCCTGGCTGTCCCATCTGAGCCGGGGCTGGCCCCTTTCCTGGTTTTGGCGAAAGGACGTAAAACCCGCATACCGGGAGGTTACCTGGATTTGGACGATTTTACTGTTGGTTCGCTTTTTCATTAAGCTCTTCTATTTCCAGCGGGGCAGTGCCACAGAGCTGGCCTGGATCAATACAGCTTTAGGTTGGCCCATGATTGTTCCGGTTTTGATTCTCAGTTATATCTACGGTGTTTGGCGGCTGAAGAATCTGAAGGGACCGGGAGTGGAAGAGTATCAGCGGGGAGAACAGCCCCCTTGGAAAGGACAAACCCGAGGGTTTTAATACCGCCGGGTTTTGTTGAGGAACTATGGAATTTAGGTTTCTTTAATGAATTTATGCCCGCAAGTGGGACAGGTGACTTTGATTTTTCCTTTTCCCTTTGGCACCCGCATTCTTTTATTGCAGGATTCACAGGGGGTTACGGTGTAGTCCAGAAGGCTTTGGATCTTTTGAATATCCAGTCCAAGGACTATTTCCTCGCCGATTTTAAAGGCCGGGACCCCTTGAAGGCCCAACTGCTGAAATTCCCGGTTGGCCTCGGGATCTTCATTAACATCTTTTATTTCGTAGTCATATCCGGACCCGGAAAGAAACTCTTTCCCTTTTATGCAGTGGGGTCAGGTTTTGGTGCTGTACATAATAATTTTTTTCATTGTCATATCCTCCTAGTTTTATGTTCTGTTTCCTTCAGCGATGGCAAACAGGGGATCTCTATGGTAAAATAGGGATCAGTGAGGTGAAGGTCTCCATGAGACAAATTGATAAAAACAAAGCGCTTCCCACCATCATTCATGTGGATTTAGACGCCTTTTACGCTTCCGTGGAAGAGCGGGACCGTCCCTCTTTAAAAGGGAAGCCCGTCATTGTGGGCGGCCGCAGTCATAAAGGGGTGGTGACCACAGCAAACTACGAAGCCCGGAAATACGGGGTTCATTCCGCCATGCCCATGTTTATGGCCCGGCAAAAATGTCCCCAGGGGATTTATGTTCCCGGTCGCATGGAGCGTTACCAGGAAGCCTCCCGGGAAGTTTTTCGTATCCTCCACAGTTTTAGTGACGTTCTTGAAAAGGTTTCCATCGATGAAGCCTATTTAGATATTACCCATCTTGAGGTAAAACCCCACAAACTCGTTGAAAAACTGAAAGAAAAAGTCTATCAAGAAACGGGACTGACTCTTTCGGTTGGGATCTCCTACAATAAGTTTCTGGCAAAACTGGCTTCTGATTGGCATAAGCCGGCGGGAGTAAAGGCGATTACCCCGGAGATGATTCCCGGTATTTTAGTGCCGCTGCCCATAAAAAAGGTTCACGGTCTTGGTCCGAAATCCTGTACATTGTTGAATAATCTAGGTCTTTATACCATCGGTGACCTTTTGGAGCTTTCCGAGGAATTTCTAGTGGATCTTTTGGGAAAGTCCGGCCGGGAAATATACCACCGTATTCGGGGAATTGACCACCGCCCGGTCAACACCCATCGGGAAAGAAAATCCCTGGGGATTGAACGGACATTTCCCAAGGGTACCCGAAACCGTCAGGTCTTAATTACGTATTTAGAAGATTTCTCGAAAGAACTATCCCAGGACTTAAAAGAGAAGAAACTCCATGCCCGGACCATTACCCTAAAGGTGAAGGATGAAAATTTCAAAGTGCAGAGTCGGGGGAAAACCCTTTTTCAGCATATCAATGATGCCGAGGAAATTTTCCAGGTGGCCAATCGTCTGTTTCAAGAGCTGCCCCTTGAAGAACCCCTGCGTCTGATCGGGATTACGGCTTCCAATTTACTCTCCGAGGATTTGCAGCAACTGTCCTTCTTTGATCTATAACAGTATGTTTTCGATCTATAACAGTATATTCCCTTCACAGGTAACCTTGACCTCGGTTTCAATTGATGCCGAGGTGACTTTTTTTGCTTTTTGATCGTAATCAATGGTAACGGCAATTTTCCCACCGGGCTGCTGAATATTCAAGCGGAGGCTTTCTTCTTTTTCCTCTGCCCATCGGAGTCCTGCTGCAAGACTTCCGGAACCACAGGAGCGTTCTTCTCGAATACTGTCAATCCCGGGAACATACACCCAGGGAGATAGGTGAATCTCTTCTCCTGTTATTTTGTAGCCAAGGGCGCCGTAGGCTTGATTGTCTCCTTCTTTTTCCAGTTTTTTAAGCAGGGAGGGAAAATCCGGTTTGGAAGTTTTCCTATCCGATAGTGGAAAGAGAAAATGGGTGATCCCTTTCATAACCACTAAGTCCCCGGTTATTTTCTCATCTCCAATCACCATTTCTCTTTTGGAGATACGGTACTCTTCCACGGGCATTTCTCCTTTTACCCGGTATGTCAGGGAGCTTGTTTTTTCCACTTCACAGGTCAACATTTTATCCACTCCGGAAAATTCTACGGGAAAGGTGCTTTTTTCTGTGCCTTCGATCCAGACTAGGTAAGCGCCTAAGGCTAGTAAGCCGTTGCCGCAGAATTCTCCTCCGCTCATTTCCATTCTTCCTTTGGCCTCGGGATAAAGCGTTGGTGTAATGAATCCTACCTGTTCCCCGTACAAATGGGTATAGGCCATGGCTGCTTTGGCAATTTCCGGATAAGCTACTTTTTTTATTTCTGCTTCCGTAACGATTATGGTGGTGTTTTCTGAAGGACTTAACTTCACAAAGGATGCTTTCATTTACAACCCTCCTTAGATAATTATTAAATTCCATCCCAGCGTGGCCTACAATGGCGGTTGATGTTTTGATTCGTTCAAAGAAATAATGGGTATTATATAAACAACTATTGGTGGTTTTTTGTTTTGTTATTATTGATTTTTTTATAGTAAAGGAGGATTCTCATGGATCAAGAGAAGTTTAAATCCCAGTGGCATCATTTAAAAGATGAAATCAAAGAAAAATGGGCGGCACTCACCGATGAAGACCTACTATACATCAGTGGTGATAAAAGTAAATTGATTGAAAAACTGCAGGAACGATATTCCCTGCCTCGAGAGACCGCAGAAAAGGAAATTCATCGAAAGCTTTAGTTCCTTATAAAACCCCTAATGTTAGTTTGCTGCACCTAGCATAAGGGGTTGTTTTGTTTTTTGTATATGGGGTTTTAGGGGGATATTGTTGATATGGGTCTTTCTTAAGATTTCAAATTTTAAAAAATATTATAGGCATAGGCAAACCAATTTTTGATCTGTTCTATGGCCTCTTGCCAAAGATATTCTCCCTGACCTTGTTGAAGATTGTGGTATTCTTCAAGGGAATAGGTAAAGTTGGTTAATCCTCCTAAAACCAATACCACTAAGATTATTACCACTAGGGCTACCTTAAGGGTTTTCTTTAGGATTCTTCTTCTTTTTCTTTTTTTCAGTAAAGTTTCCAGATAATCGTTTCCCACTTTTTTCCCCTGTTCTTCACATTCCTTGGCCAGGCTGTCCGCATCCTTATAGCCGGTGATCCTGTAAAAAAGTTTTGCCGCTTCCTGAAATTCCTGTTCGTAACGGGCGGCCTCTTTTTTCTCCATCCCCTTCTGATAAGTTACTTCCTGGTGTAAACCTAAAGCCTTTTCTTCACATTCTTTTTTCCGTTCTTTTGCATCTTTATAGTTTTCGATGGATTGAAACAGTACGCCCGCTTCCTGAAGCAGGGAAGCCACCGTTTCCGGTTCCTTATCTTTGACTAATTCCAGTCTTTCCACTGCTTGCAGATACACTTTTTCCTGTTTTTCAGCTTCCCCTCGCCGTCGTGCTTCCTTGGAGAGCTCTAAAGCATCCTTATACTCGGAAATACTTTCCAATTTTGCTGCCGCCCCTTCGTAGTCTTCTTCTGTCATGGCGTGTTCCATTGCAGCTATTCCTTTTTGATAAGTTTTTTCATGTTTTTCCTTTTCAAAACGTTCCAGAACTTCTCGGTTATACTCCCTAATTCTTTCATGCTCCTCCCCTTTGGCAAAGCGGAGAGCACGATTATAATCCATATACTCCGTCAAGGGCCGGTCCGCCGAAGCCACCATTTCCCTTTCATCGGATACTTGCAGCAAGACCAAAAGCTTAAGAAGGTATGCCTCGGGGAGCTTCGGATCCAGTTCCAGGGCTTTTTCCGTCAATTCCTCGGCTTTGGTATACTCTTTCTCTTCCAACTCCAATTTAGCCCGGATCATCAGGTTTTTTCCCCGTTTTTCATCATTTTTTGCCAATACATTGATCAGATGGTGATCCTTGAAATCATTCACCATTGGAAAACCACAATGTATGCAGTTTTGTGACTGATCGGATATTTCTTTCTGGCATTCCGGACAATTTACTAAAGCCACTACCCTCATCCCCTTTTCCGTTCCTTTTCTTATAGTAATAATTCTACAAATAACTCTCTATTCCTCTTTTTTTGTACAACTTTTTTCATTTTTCTAAATAGTCAATGGTTTTCCCTGCATTTTTGGCGTACAGAATTTTTTGCCATACAACCCTCCTGTTCCTGGTGAGCTACCTAAAACTAATCACCCAACAACCGTTGCAGTTTTTCAGTTTTATTATGCTTTTTCGCTTTGACGGTTTACATTTTTCTTCACACCATCCCATGATTTTCCAACAGCATAATATTCCGCCAAGCACCGCTAAAACCAAACCCCATTTTTTTGTATTCTTTTCCATGGAATCCCCTCCTAATGTAATATTTCGATATTTTTATTACCTTCCTTCTCTTGATGTTCCCTTTACACTTCACCACTTTCAGTATTCTCTTTAGCTTTTGTTAGAAAGCTGAAAATACTCCTCCAGTACCTGATCAATCTCTGCCATTAAAGATTTTTTCTCCTGTCCTTGAAGAATGTTCTTCACCAAGGTCTCAATTTGTAGTCCCAGTGTTGGATCCATAGGAATTCTTAAATCCATAACGCTGTTGGGATAATAATCATAGATCCCCTTTCCCAGGTTCTTGCCAAAGCTTTGAAAGTATTCTTCATAAATGGTGGAATTTAATATGCCCAGCAAATATTCTAAGGATATCCGGTCCCTGTAGGGACTCTTTACCACAAGACCGTATACATCCGCACTGCAAAATAACTTTCCATCATCCAGGGCAAAGCGATTCGTTGCACTTTTATAAGGAAAAATAATTTTTTTCTGTTCGAATAGGGCTGGGGTTCTTCCCCACTGCAGATGATGCCAGGGACGTATTCCCCGCACACATTCCCGCCGTTTGCTAAGGCGATCCCGGTACAGGGTAATATGGTCCATGGCCCTTAGGGAAGCCCTTGGATCCTCTATCAGATCCCCATAAATCAACTGTTGATTATTCTGCTGAATTCCATATTTTTCAACATGACGACTTTTGATCCATTCCTTTAACAGCTCTTTTTCAATACCTTTATCCCGGGCCTCTTCCCCGGTCATAATAAAGGCTTTATCACAACCGGTAATAACCCCTTGAAAGCTTTTGGCCACTTCCCCTAAAGTGGTCGTGGAAAGGGCTTCAATTTTTTGATATCGGATTTTTTCCTCCTTTGAGATCAGGGTCCACCGTTTTTCCTTTAAATCCTTTTGGGATAAGGTGAAATTCTCAAAGGATTCCCCTTGAAAAACCTCTTGTAAGGGAGCATGGATATCTATTTTACTCTTTGGATCCAAAAGTTTTCGAACCTGTAGGGGTTGTTCTTCTTCTTTGGTTGATGATTTCGGTGTAAACAGATACATTGCCGTTGCTACCCCAAGTCCTTTAAAAATTTCTCCTCCGTAAAAATCCACAATTTCCAAGATCTCTGCCCTCTCTTGCAAATATTTTCGAAGGGACTTTCCCGTAGGGCTTTCCATGAAATACCTGGAGGTAATGATCATGGCTTTTCCCTCCCGGCGAAGATTTTCAAGGATTCGTTCAAAGAAACAGTAGGATAAATCGGATTTATCTTGAAATACCCTGGGGTACTGATTCAGCAGCCACTTTTTATAGGAAAGCTCCAAGGCTTTGTGTCCGACATAGGGGGGATTCCCCACAATAACATCAAACTTCTTCAAATAAAACTGCTTTTCCTTTCCTGGATCTCCTTCTTCCGCCTCCCAAGGTCTGAGGCTGTCCCCTTTTAGAATATTTAAGGTTTTCGGTAAATGACTAAGATCTTTTAACAGTAAATTAATGGACGTAAGGTTCACCCCGAATCCGTCGTAGTCCATACCATAAATACAGTGTTCCAGTAAATGTTTATGTAACTGCTCTTTCTGCCAATAATCAGTGCCGTAATTTTTTTGCAGGTCCGGCAGCGCTTTTACAAACTTATCATATAAAAGGTCGTAGGCTTTAATCAAAAAATGTCCGGAACCGCAGGCGATATCCCCCACTTTCACATAGGGATTTTTCACAGGATCAAAATCTTCTAAGGCTTTCTCAACAATATACGCTACAACTGCCGGGGGAGTATAGAACTGTCCTAAGCCTTTTCGACTTTTGGGATCTAAAAATTCTTCGTAAATATCCCCTAAAAGATGATCCGCCGATTCTGCAAAGGAAAATTTTTCTTGTCTCAGTTCAAGATATAAACTCTCCACCGCCTCTTTTCCTGCGGGAGTCCAAGGAATTTCCTCCCAGGGATACATTCCTTGTTGGAGGCCATACAGCACCTCATGTAAGGGTTCAAAGAGGTAGCTTGATTTGAGCAGCAAGCTGCTTCCGCTTTCAACAAATCCCTTGTCTTCTAAAATCCGATATAGTAAAATTTTGTTGATGATTTCGTAGGCTTCTTTTCCCGTTAAAAAAGAGCCTTCCTGGATAATCCTAGTATTATTCATAGATTTTAAGGCTTTTTTCAACACTTTCAGTATCGCTTTTTTCATAGGAGAACTCCTTCTTGATAATTATCCAAGGATTCTGTTATTTCCTTATCATTATATCACATTCTTCTTTGGAAAAATTTCACTTTTAACATTTTTTTACTACTTTAAGCAGAGAAGAGATAAAAGAAGGATGCCTGTACACTCTACAGACATCCTACTATATTAGCTGGGATCCACGGGATTCAAATGCCATATTTGTTCATTGTACTCTTTAATGGTCCGATCACTGGAGAAATATCCGGCCTTAGCCATATTTCTGATGGCTTTTTCCCACCAGATTTTTGGATCCCGATAGAGTTCGTCGATTTTTTCATTTCCTCTACAATAAGATTCAAAATCTTTAAGAATGAAGTAGGGATCTGCCGGGCCGTGATTGTCCTGCAATAAGTCTTGGTATATTTCCCGAAACATATCCGGATTTTCCGGTTCTAAAGTGCCGTCCACCAGTTGATCCAAGACTTTTTTCAGATCCGGGTTTTCTTCATAAATTTTATAGGGTTGATAGCTGCCCTCTTTTCGAATTTTTGCGATCTCCTCTTCTCTTAGGCCGAATATCTCAATGTTTTCCTTGCCTAGCGCCCTTTCCATTTCGATGTTTGCCCCATCAAAGGTCCCCAGGGTAAAGGCTCCGTTAAGCATAAATTTCATATTGCCGGTCCCGGAAGCTTCCTTCCCTGCGGTGGAAATTTGTTTGCTGACATCGGAAGCGGGAATAATCTTTTGGGCCAGGG
>SLKF01000304.1 GCA_007134725.1 Clostridiales bacterium
CCGGTAATACAAATCCTCCCGAAACTGCTGTTTTGCCACCAGTTCCTTTAAGTTTTTATTAGAGGAGGCAATGATTCGAAAATCCAATTTCTTACTTCGAACACCGCCCACCCGTTCAATTTCTTTTTCCTGAATGGCCCGAAGCAGCTTGACCTGCATGCTCATGGGCATATCTCCGATTTCATCCAGGAGAATGGTACTGTTGTTGGCCATTTCCAACTTGCCCAGTTTGCCTCCTTTTTTTGAACCGGTAAAGGCACCGTGTTCATAGCCGAAGAGTTCGGATTCCAATAACTCTCCCGGAATGGCGGCGCAGTTGACTTTGATTAAGGGAAAATCTCCCCGGGGGCTGAGATGATGAATGGACTGGGCCACAAGTTCTTTCCCGGTACCGGATTCCCCTTCCAACAATACGTTGGATTTTGTGGTGGCAACCTTTCGAATCATCGTTTTAACGTATTCAATTTCCGGACTGTCTCCAATGATATCTTCAATGGTGTAGCCGGAAGTCATTTTTATAAATTCTTCCTGATAAAACTGAATTTCTTTTTCCATATCTCTTACCCGTTTTACATAGGATTCCATTTCCACCAAGTCTTTAAAGACTACGGTACCTACAGCACCGATCAATTTGCCGTCTTTAAAAATCGGAATTCGGTTGGCCACCATGGTGTTTCCTTTAATCTTTTGGAAGTCTCCGATTTCTTCTTTTTGGGTTTTCACCACAATGTGCATCCGAGTGTTTTCGATGACCTCGGTTACATGTTTTCCAATAGCCTCCTCCTGCTCCACGCCTAAAAAGTCGCAGTAGGCTTTGTTCAGAAGAATTACCCGGCCTTCGGTATCCACGACCACTACCCAGTTAAAGATATGATTGAAAATGTTGCGATATAAATCCAGCATTTCGTTGATGTTCTTATCAGGATTTTGGAAAGAACCTGTAGTCATGATATTCACCTCGTTATCCTTGGTATTTGGAAATCATCGGGACCGTAAGAATTAATTTCTAAAAAAGCGGATAGGGAGAGCCCCTATCCACTTCATTATATCAAAGATATTGAATTTTACAAAAATAATTGTGCATTTTTTTTACATTTTTACGATTAAGCTGGTTCCCATTCCTCCGCCGATGCAAAGGGTGGCCAGTCCGTAAGTGCTCTTTTGCTTTTTCATTTCATGAAGCAGGGTAACCAAAATTCTGGCACCGCTGGCTCCAACCGGGTGACCTAAGGCAATGGCTCCACCGTTGACATTAACTTTTTCGCCTACCCACTGAAGTTCTTTCCCTACGGCTAAAGCTTGTGCCGCAAAGGCTTCATTGGCTTCGATCAGGTCCATATCTTCCAGTTGAAGTTTCGCTTTTTCAAGAGCGCTCTTGGTAGCATTTACAGGACCGATTCCCATGATGGCAGGATCCACACCTACGTTGCCATAGGATACGATGGTTGCCAGTGGAGTAAGACCCAGTTCGTCGGCCTTTTCTTTAGACATAACTACAACCGCGGCAGCTCCGTCATTGATTCCGGAAGCATTTCCGGCGGTAACACTGCCGTCTTTTTTAAATGCGGGACGAAGTTTGGCAAGCTTGTCCGGAGTAATTCCGGGCTTAACAAATTCATCGGTATCAAAGATGATGTCATCTTTCTTTCGTTGTGGAATGTTTACGGGAACAATTTCGTCCTTGAACTTTCCTTCAGCCTGAGCTTTTTCCGCTTTGTTTTGAGATGCCGCAGCAAAGGCGTCTTGTTCTTCCCGGGTGATACCGTATTTTGCAACTAAGTTTTCTGCAGTAACGCCCATGTGGTATTGGTTGAAAGAATCGGTCAGTGCGTCGTTGACCATGGTGTCCACCATTTTAACATCGCCCATTTTTGCACCCCATCGGGTTTGGCTGGAAACGTAAGGGGCCTGAGACATGTTCTCGGTTCCTCCAGCTACGACGATGTCGTTGTCGCCGGTTAAAATGGTTTGTGCGGCCAGGGAAATGGTTCGAAGACCGGATCCGCAAAGCATATTAATGGTTGTGGCTGGTTTTTCTACGGGAATTCCCGCATTTATGGAAGCTTGTCGGGCAACTCCTTGACCCAGGCCGGCTTGTAAGATACAACCCATGTAGACTTCGTCTACTAGCTCGGGAGCCACATTGGCTCTTTGCAGGGCTTCTTTAATTACGATACTTCCGAGGTCCGGAGCGCTGATTCCTTTTAGTGCACCACCAAAACTTCCAATCGCGGTTCTTACGGCGCTTACAATTACAACTTCTTTCATAAATAAATTCCTCCTTTGAACTATAGTAATAATTTTCTTCCTACTGAGTATTGTTGCAATAACTATGCCAAAAACAGCAAGACGAATATTTTCGGCGAAACTATTTTTGGTGAAAATAAAGATACTTTCTATTGATACCCATTATAATGCAAAAAAAAGCAAATAATTATGCTTATTCATAAGAGATTAATCAAAAACAAAGAAAATATATCTTTTCATAGGCATTACAATAATGTTATAATTTACATACAATTCTGATAAGTGTTAAGTCATCCCTAGAGGAGAATGAACAATGAAGAAAAAAATCGCTGTTGCCATTATTTTTATCAGTCTTTGGACCTTATTCGTACTATATCCGAATCCTTATCGTTTAGGGGTAAGCGGAGCAAGAATTATAAACCCTGCGGTAAACCCAAAAGCCGTAGCCCACTTGTTGGATGAACTCCCGGAATCTCCGAGAGAGATTGAAATCTATGTCCTTCGAGAAATTGTTCCCTATCAATACGATTGGCAAAGTTACGGGGTGCCTTTTTACTTCCCCAGAGTCGAAGAGGTGTTGGCCCGGGGCCGAGGAGACTGCAAGAGTCGTTTTGTGGTTCTGGCTTCCATCTTTGAAGCCTTGGATATTCCCTATGAGAAGAGTTTTTCCCTGAGTCATTTTTGGATCACCTATGAAGGCAAGGTGGAGACCCGATTGGAGTCCGTGGAGAATGCCTTTTTAGTTCAGGGAGACCAAGGAATGAGCCTGCAGATTCCAAGGGAGCGTTTGGAGGATAGTTTCAACACCATTAAGGCGGGGTTTTGGGATGCCATGCCCAGTCACCGACAAGGACTCCTGTTTATGGGGCCACCCTTATCTCTGATTGTTGCAGGATTATCCACGATGAAGGAAAAGGCGAGATACGGCATTCGCCGAAAAAGAAAGGCATTCCAACGAGAGGCCCTTACCTTTAGTGATCAGTTGAAAGCTACCTTAAAAGAGTCCTCCAAAGTCCCGGAAGAAAAGATTCAACCCAATGAAGTTTAAGGGAAGTAAGTAAATGAAAAAAGCATAAAAAATCCCTGGGAGCCCGGCGAAAGATCCATTTCGCAATCGGTTTCCAGGGATTTTTTTGAATGAAGCACTTCTTAATGAATCTTTTCTTATTAATGTCTTCGGTAAACTTGAATGGTAAGTTTTCCGTTATCCAACTCCACATTGGCGGAGTCGATCAGCATACTGACCAGGTTCATCTGCTCGCTGGAATCCACGGTTCCCACCAGGTTCCAGTAATACTCTTCCAGTTCTTCCTGCCGGGGTTTGTTCAGCTGCTTTGAAAGCTCTTTTAACTCCTCCCGATCCACAATGGAAGGGTAACCGGACATGATAATGGAGGACTCGGTTTTTCCCTGAAGGATTTCGATGGAAATATCCTCCATCTGAAGATCAAAGTAATAGTGCATCAATTCATTTAACACTCGAATCAGTTTCTGTTGAACTTCCGTCATACTAGATCACTTCCTTTTTCAGAGATGTAATAATCGGTACTAGAAAAGCCGCCACAAAACCTCCGGAGAATCCGTTGTTATAAAGGTTCATTCCACCGTGAACCACACCGACATTCATAACCACAGCCATGTGTAAAAAGCCTGCCAACACCCCGTACTGCCAGCCGAATCGTCCGGGTATGGGAGCTAAGGTGGTTCCGAATAAGGCCCCAAGTAGGGCTCCGGTAGAGTTCACATCCCAAATGTTAAAGAGAGTGGCAAGGTAAATCCCCACAAAGATCGGCAAAATATTTTTCGTGTGTTTTCCAAAGGCACCGAAGCCTACGATGGTGAAAATTCCGCCGATAATCGGACCGTTTAATTCACCGTTGACCATGATCACATATAAGGTAGAGATCAGACCAAGGATTCCCATATTGATCATACTTACTCCGAAGCCGTTTAGGGTGACAAAATCCGTAACCAATTGTCCCGCATGGCTGAGAAGGTTTTTATAGCCTTTGAAATTCCAGCGGTTGTAAAAAAGACCTACCGCGATAAAAGAAAGAAAAAGCAGTCCTAAGTAGACGGTAAAAGTCGGATTGTTTCCCGAGGAGATGAAAAGGGCTCCTTCATGATTGTAGCCGAAGGCTCGAAATACCGCCATAAAAAACATCCCGGTTACTCCGCAGGTAAAACCGATGTTGTACAGGTTAAACCCTTGGTGAAATCGTATGAAATGAGCCGCCAGGGAAGGCAGTACAAAACCGGCCAGGGTTCCCATTAATACCGCTAAAAGGATCCCCTGAACCACGGGGAAATCATAACCGAAGGAAACCTGAGAGACCAAGGGTCCCAAGGCGGTTCCGAAAAAAGCGGGCAGAATAAATTTATTGAATTTCTCTTTTTGTACCCGACTGTATAAATAGACGCCAAGGAAAATTGGAAGAATATTATAGGGGTTTTTTCCAAAAAGAGCAAAGCCTCCGATGGTTAAGATCGCCGCAATTAAGGGGCCGTTCATATTGACCCGGTTCCCTTTGGCAATGCCGATGGACACAACCATTAACAGCCCGCTGTTAAAGAGGGCGCTGCCGATGTTGGCAATTTCAAAGTAATCCGTCACCAGAATACTGGGGGCCACTATGATGGCCTGCATGCCTTGAAAAATTTCCACGGGGGAGTTAAATAAAAAACCGGAAAACATGATTACCAGGGCGTACCCCAGCATAATGTAATATTTGGTATGATCGGGAACCAAAACAAAGCTCTCGACATCCTCTTCCACATTTTCTTGTTGATTGGTAAGATTTTCTCGAATAGAATGGACTACACTTGATTTAGACAACGTTTATCACCCTTTATGAAATATTTGTCAAACGATTCTATGGGTTGGTTAAGAATGAATCTTTCTATAAATTCCACTACAATTATATCATGAAATGAACCACTGTCTATAGAACTTCAGGAAAAAACCTTATTTTATCCGGAGGGCATCATCATGGATTTTCGTTTCGATCAGACGATCGTAAAGCTCCATAATCCTCTGGATAATCGGATTGTTCCCGGAGTCGTAAAGGTAATGATCAATCCTTCGAAGGGGCAGGACCTTAGGGGAGGTACCGCTCATAAAAGCCCCGGTCATATCCTGCACATCCTTCTCATAAATGGGAGTCACTTCAAAGGGAATATCATGGGCCTCCATCAGTTGTAAAATTTTCTCCCGGGTAATTCCAAGCAGAACCTGTTTTGCCGGAGGGGTATATACCATATCATTTTTGACAAAAAATACATTGGATCGACTGCCCTCGGAGATTTCACCGGATTTGTTTACCAGTAAAGCCTCATAGGCATCTTCTTCCACAAGTCTTTTGGCTACCCCTTCCCGTAGATCGGATTGATACACTTTGGCATTGGGATTTTCTCGAGTTCCATGATACAAAATGGTATCCACCCCGGTTACGTAATAGTCTTTCGGGGGATAATTGCTGGGAATAAAAAAGCCGTAGCAGTTTAAGGACCGCTGTCCGTGAAAATGGGTGACGATGATTTTCAGATTACAGTTTTTTAAAGAATTTCGTAAAATCAACGTGCGAATGCTGTCCTCTAAGCCTTTTAAAGAAGACAAATCAAAAGAATCCTTAAGATTTAAGATTTTTAAGGATACGTATAAGCGATTGAGATGTTCCGTTAAAAATAAAGGGGATCCATCGATCACCCGTAGAACTTCATATATGCTTTGATCTTCCGGAATCTCTTCGGAAAACTCGGAAACTTTCATGAACTGATGATTTTTGAATAGAATCTCGCCTGCAAAGGTTGTCATGTCCATTCTCCTTTATCGGTTACTGTAAGGCTATCCTATCACAGAATAATAAGATTAGGAATTCTTTTGATAAGTTTTTTTAGGGGGGAGTATTCATTGATAAGATCAAAGAAGTGGTATATAATGATGTAATGGGTAAAGGGTCTGTGGTTGAAAGTCCAAGCTAGTCGCAGGCAAAGGGATCCACGTAAGGTAGTGAAAAAATTTCACTAGTGAGCATGGTGCGGCTTAGAAGTAAGTCCTGCCGAGGAAATCGAGAGGTTTAGTAGTCAAGGCAAACCCTTGGCGAACTTCCCAGCAGGCGGGTGTGGGGTCAAAAACCAGGTCAGCCTTTACCCGGTATTTATTCAAAATTCCTCAAAAACACCTACATAAAAATACCGAGTAGAGACCTTCTGGTCTTTACCCGGTATTTCTTAATTTGCTAATGAACTATCTAACTTTTTAACTAATCAACTTTGCAACTAAGCTACTAATCTACTTTCGCTTCTTTGCGATCCATAATCCGGATATTCCTGCAGCTCCTGCAAGAACAAATGGAATCATTCCGATGTCACCGGTTTGTGGAACTTCTGCTTCTTCTTCAGCACCAAAAGCATCCGGTACTAATACGGCATCAATTACATGGATTACACCGTTGGAAGCTTCAATGTCCGCAGTGGTAACTTCAGATTCGTTCACGAATACGCCATCTTCTAAGCTGATCATAAGCTTTTCGCCTTGAACAGTTTCAGGCTCCATGCCTTCCTCTAAATCAGTAGAGAATACCGCTCCGCTCACTACGTGGTATAAAAGAACGTCTGCTAAGTCAGGATGCGCTAACAGGTCTTCTTTTTCAATTTCTAAAGCTTCGAGCAATGCTGCAAATGCATCATTGGTAGGTGCAAATACGGTAAAGGGGCCGTCTCCTTGCAATGTTTCTACTAAGTCTGCAGCAATTAATGCTTCTACTAAAATACTGAAGTTTTCGTCTCCCTGAGCAATTTCAACGATGCTTTGTAATTCTTCACCGTTTTCGTCTTCTTCGGAGTAATCTAATTCGAATACGTCGGGAACCAATACTTCATTAATTACATGAACCACACCGTTTTCTGCTTCTAAGTCAAATAATTCTTCTGCGACTAAAATCTCAGCGTCGTTAACGGTAAAAAGAGTAGCGTCTATGGTGACATTCTCTCCTAATACAGTTTCCACTTCTCCGTCTTCTAAATCACCGGACATTACTTTACCGGCTACCACATGATACAGTAATACTTGTTCTAATTGTGGATGAGCCAACAGATCCGCTGCTTCAATTTCTAATTCAGCCAATAAGGCTTCAAAAGCCGCATCTGTAGGGGCAAATACAGTAAAAGGACCTTCACCTTTTAAAGTGTCTACCAGGCCTGCTTCGGTTAAAGCGGCCACTAAAATATCAAATTCCCCTTCGGTGTCTACTGCGATGTCCACTACGGTTTCTGCAAGGTGTGCATCAGCAAATGCCGCACCACCAAAACTAAATACCAATAATACTACCACTAACAATCCGGACAATAATTGATTCTTTTTCATTTTCTTTTCCTCCTTTTAGTTTTGAAAATTTCTTACATAATCTTATGCTTTTCTAAGTAGTCGAAATCGTGTGTTAAATGATAACATATATCAATAATACCCCGCGGGGGTGGGCCTAAACATCAAAATTTGTAATTTTATTGTTTTTTTTTGAAAAATTATCAAAAGATAAAAACTATTGACCTACTTAGGCTTTTTTCCTATCCATAGACCGGATAATCCCCCGCGCCGGTAGGATCAAAAACAGTATAAGGACCTTTTCTCCTTTCCTCCTTTCCTCCTTTTTCGGTTGCACCCTCAAGGAATATTCTTTTGCAATATATATATCGTCTCGTATTGAAGTCAAGTGAATTATATATCAATGATACCCCGGGGATAAAGACTCAAACCATGAAAATGTGAAAATATTTCCACTATTGCGAAAAAGCCGCCTGGGGCTCATGTTAGAAATGATTCTCCCTGGGTAAATAAAAAATGAACACCTAAGGCTATGGACCGGATTACAATTCAGTGATAAAATTATTGGAAGAAAAACCCTGCATAGAAGTAGTAAATCTTAACAGGGTAAAGGGAAGGTGCAGATATATGGATAAAAAACCGAAAAATAATTATAAAAGAAATTTTTTATTAGGGATCTCTATAGCCCTTTTGATATTTTCCATGGTTGGAATGGGCTTTCGCTGGCGGGATCAGTACAATAACGAAAAAGCTATTGAAGAAGCTCGACAAATTGCAGCAGACCGGAGAGAAGCGGAACGGGAAATCACAGAAAATATGGATTTGGAAGTGGACTTATCCTTTGAAAAGAAAGAGGAGCCCAAAATTCTCTTGCCCTTTATTGAAGAGCTGCAAGAGAAGAATGCCGATGTGGTAGGGTGGATTGAACTTGAAGGAACCGAAATAGACTATCCCATTGTTCAGGCCGAGGATAATGAATATTACCTTAAACGGGATTGGTTAGGCCGGGACAACTCCGCGGGAGCGATTTTTATGGACTTTCGAAATGATCCGGAAGGTTTGGAAGAAGGAAAAACCCATACCATATTATACGGCCACCATCGCCAGGACGGATCCATGTTCCAAAATCTGATGAACTATAAGGAGGAACAGTATTTTCGGGATAACCCCACCTTTGAGGTAACGGATCAATACGGAACCCATACCTTTGAAATTTTTGCCTTCTATGTGACCACCATTGATTTTTACTTTATTGAAACCCGTTTCCCTGAAGAGGAAGACTTTGAAAGGTTTTTAGATTCCATCATTGAAAGACGAAAATTTGACAGTGAGGTAACAGTTACGGCGGAGGATCACCTGCTTACCTTATCCACCTGCACCTATGAATATGATGATGCACGATTTGTGGTTCACGCCCGAAGAGTGGAGGAGTAGAAAATTGTCGTATTCTGTATAATAACTGCATGATTTTCATAAAAGATCATAAGAAAATCATAATTGGAGGATAAAATTTTTTTGTGAACCCAAATACGCACAGGATGTTTGGGAACTGTGCACAGAATTGAGGATTGCTTCACAGGGTTATACACATAAAAAAATAGAAATATACAGTTGTACACAAAACTATCCACAGTATCCACAGGTTTTCCTTAAAAATACCCACAACTTTTCAGGGTTTACCCACAGATTTTTGGGGATAGAGGATTTGCATAAATTGGTTTTTAAAAGGGGATAAATATACATCCCTCCAAGCCCTTTCTATTAAAAAAATATGGGGGGTCCCCTAGGA
>SLKF01000051.1 GCA_007134725.1 Clostridiales bacterium
ACCGATCGATAGTCCTGAAGTACTGGACTGGATTAAAAATTACTTAAAAGAAAATATAGAAGCTCTTGTTAAATAGTTAAATATATTATAAGATACATTAAGTAGAATCATTATTTATTAGTATTTATGGTTAAGATTGTAGTAACATTAACAAACTTAATAAGAATCTCATCACAAAAATCAAAAAATTGATAGGGGTGAAACAAAGTGAAAGTTTTTTCATTTAAAGGAGGGATACATCCTCCAGAGAGAAAGGATTATACCGCTCATTTACCATTAGAAAAAGCAAAGGATCCAGAAGTTGTTACCATTCCACTACAACAACATATCGGTGCTCCTTGTGAGGCCTTGGTTGAAGTTGGGGATATAGTAAAGGTTGGCCAAAAAATTGGTCAAGCAGGAGGCTTTGTATCGGCACCAATTCACGCTAGTGTTTCCGGTACGGTTAAGGAAATTGCTATGAAACCCGCTGTTAACGGTAAAGTACTATCCGTTGTAATTGAATCCGATGGAAAGAACGAAGTGCATGAATCGGTTCTAAAAAAAGGTAGTATTGAAAACCTTAGTGGCGATGAAATCAAAGAAATCATTAAAGAAGCAGGAATTGTGGGAATGGGAGGAGCTACGTTCCCCACCCATGTAAAATTGTCCCCACCGCCGGATAAAACCATTGATACGGTTATCTTAAACGGGGCAGAATGTGAACCCTACTTAACTGCGGATCATCGTTTAATGCTAGAACATCCAAGTGAGGTTGTTGGTGGTCTAAAAGCCATTATGAAAGCTTTAAATGTAACGTCAGGTATTATTGGTATTGAAAATAATAAGCCGGATGCCATTGAAGTTATGCAAAAGGCAGTTGGAAACGATGAGAATATTCAGATCGTTGTCCTGCAAACGAAATATCCCCAAGGGGGAGAAAAACAATTGATTGATGCATGTACTGGTCGAATCGTTCCCTCAGGTGCTTTACCGATGGAAGTAGGAGTTGTGGTTAATAATATTGGAACTGCCTATCAGATTCATCAGTCGATAGAAACTGGAATGCCTTTGATTGAAAGAGTAACAACTTTGAGTGGCGGAATTTTACAAAATCCAAAAAATTTATGGGTAAAAATTGGAACTCCGGTCCATGCGTTGGTTCAACAATGTGGTGGACTAAAAGAACCTGTTGGAAAAATTATCATGGGAGGACCAATGACGGGAATGGCCGTAAGCACTGATAAAATACCCATTACTAAAGGATCTTCCGGAGTAGTCTTTTTCAACCGTGAAGAAGGAACCATACCGGAACCGGAAAACTGTATTCGATGTTCCGCCTGTGTTGATATCTGTCCAGTTTACTTACAACCTTTGTATATCAGTGCGTATTCTTTAATTGATAATATCGACATGGCAGAAAAATATCATCCAATGGACTGTATAGAGTGTGGGGCATGTTCTTATATATGTCCATCGAAGCGGCCGTTACTTCAAAGCATTCGAATTGCCAAAGGAGAAATACAAGCAAGAAATAGAAAATAGAGAAATACGATAGATCGTATAAGGAGGGAAACAAATGAGTGATCGATTAATTGTATCTTCTTCTCCACATCTTAGAGAAGATACCTCGATTCAAAAAATCATGGTAGATGTTGCCATAGCCTTGATACCGGCAACAATTGCTTCAGTTTATTTTTTTAAAGCTCCAGCTGCAATGATTCTATTGATAAGTATCATTTCCTGTCTGGTAACGGAAATAGTGGTACAAAAGATCAGAAAAATGCCTGTAACGATTCATGATGGTAGTGCTTTAGTTACAGGAATGTTGCTAGCGCTAAATCTACCAGCAACCGTACCCTTGTGGTTACCGGTTGTGGGGTCAGTATTTGCCATTGGAATTGTAAAACAATTATTTGGTGGTGTGGGTCAAAATTTCATGAATCCTGCATTAGCCGCAAGAATCATGCTGACTATTTCCTATGCTGATCGAATGACCGGTTGGGTTGAACCGGGAGTAGATGCAGTATCAACGGCTACACCGTTAACATATGTAAAAGACTTTACCGCAGTACAAGAAGGTGCTCCAAGTTTTGTAGATCTTTTAATTGGTAATGTTGGAGGAAGTATGGGAGAGACATCTGCCCTATTATTAATTATAGGGGGAATTTACTTAGTATATCGCGGCGTAATTTCTGTGAGAATCCCTGGGGTTTACATTTTGACCGTTGCTATTGCAACCTTACTTTATAGTGGGTTTGATGTCCAGTACATGACTTTTCATTTGCTTTCCGGATCGTTGATGATTGGTGCAATCTATATGGCCACAGACTATGCGTCAACACCGGTGACTCCGAGGGGAAGAATTTATTTTGCTCTGGGATGTGGGATTCTGACCGCTACAATTCGATTGTTTGGCGGCTATGCCGAAGGAGTAGGCTTCTCCATTTTGCTAATGAATACCATGGTTCCAATTATTGACCGATATACAGCTCCAAAAGTATTTGGGGAGGTGAAAAAGCAAAATGCGTGAAATAATTAAATTAGGATTTATTTTATTGGCAATTACCTCTGTAGCAGGTTTAATCTTAGGTGGAGTAAACTCTATGACTGCAGACATCATAGAAGAACGAGCGCTTGAAGAAAGTATGGAAGCCATTGAAGCCTTTTTCCCAGAATCGGATGGTGCAGGCTTTGTAGATGATGCTGACGTTTTGGACTACGATTTAGTGGACGAAGTTTACGAAGTCCGACAGGGTGATAATGTAATAGGATACACAATTAAAACCGTTCCTAACGGTTATGACGGACCGATAGAAATTTTAACCGGGATTACCATTGATGGAGAAATCACCGGCGTTGAAATATTAAGTCAAACGGAGACTCCCGGTCTAGGAGATCGTATTACAACCGATGATTTTAAAGAGCAATTCATTGGGCAATCATCTGATTCAGAAGTGGATGTAGACGTCCTTTCCGGTGCAACCGTTTCTTCAAATGCAGTAGTAAATGGTGTCAATGCCGCCATCAATGTATTTGAAGAAGAACTTAGAAACTAGAAAATGGAGGTGTTAACATGAATATGGGCAATATTGTTAAAAATGGTATTGTAAAAGAAAATCCGGTATTTATTCAATTCCTGGGAATGTGTCCGGTTCTAGCGGTCACAGGTACGGCTACAAACGGACTCGGCATGGGTCTTGCTACAACTGCCGTTCTTCTAGGTTCAAATACTGTAATAGCATTAATGAAGAGTTTTATTCCATCCAAAATAAGAATTCCAAGCTTTATTGTTGTTATCGCTACATTTGTAACGATGATTGGAATGGTCATGAATGCTTATATACCTGATTTATATAATGCTTTAGGAATATTTATTCCATTGATCGTAGTAAACTGTCTTATTCTGGGTCGAGCTGAAACCTTTGCTTCAAAAAATTCTACCACCGCATCAGTCGTTGACGGTCTCAGTATGGGATTAGGATTTACTTTAGCCCTCGTGGTTCTAGGTGGAGTCAGAGAATTGTTTGGGAGCGGTTCCATTTTCGGTGTGGAATTATTAGGAGAGGCTTATCCTGCAATGGGAATTATGGTGCAACCTCCAGGTGCTTTCTTAGCCTTAGGCTTGTTAACCGCACTTTTCAATGTAGTGATTTTGAAACGAATCAAATAGATAGGAGGTTAGGAATATGCTAGATTTATCAGTTTCATCGTTATTTGCAATTCTAGTCAGTGCAATTTTAGTAAACAACTTTGTGTTATCTAGATTTCTAGGAATCTGTCCTTTCTTAGGCGTTTCAAAACAAGTGGAAACCGCTTTTGGAATGGGAATGGCTGTAACTTTTGTTATGAGTTTAGCCTCAGTCATCACATATATTGTGCAAACACAAATATTGGAAAGATTTGATCTTCAGTATATGCAAACCATTATGTTTATTTTGGTAATCGCTTCATTGGTTCAACTTGTAGAAATGGTAATTCAAAAAACCAGTCCCGCATTATATCAATCTTTGGGAGTGTTTTTACCACTGATCACTACAAACTGTGCAGTATTAGGTCTTACAATTTTAAATATTCAAGAAAACTATAACATCGTAGAAACCATTGTTCATGCTATTGGAGCTGCAGTAGGCTTCTCGTTGGCAATCGTATTATTTGCGGCCATTCGAGAAAAATTGGAAATTGCCAATGTACCACAACCTTTTAAAGGATTCCCAATTGCCCTACTCACTGCTGGATTAATGTCTTTAGCATTTTTAGGTTTCTCCGGTCTAGTATAGAGAGGTGATCATATGAATATGACTGATATTATATACCCAGTAATAAGCTTAGGAGGCCTAGGATTACTTTTTGGTGGGGGGTTGGCCTTTGCCTCTCAAAAATTTGCGGTAAAAGTTGATCCTCTAGTGCAAGAGGTTAATGATGCTTTGCCAGGAGTTAATTGTGGAGCCTGTGGATACCCCGGATGTTCCAGTTTTGCTAAAGCCGTAGTAGAAGAAGTTGCTCCGGTGGACGGATGTCCCGTCGGAGGAAAATCCACGGCTGAAGAGGTAGCAAAAGTTATGGGCGTGGAAGTAAATGTCGGAGAACGGCAAGTTGCTAAAGTTATTTGTAATGCGGATAACAAAAGAGCTAAGGAAGATTTTGATTATCAGGGCATCGAAGACTGTAAAGCTGCAAGTAAGTTTAATGGAGGCAGCAAATCCTGCAACTATGGATGTCTAGGCTTGGCAACCTGTGTACGAGAGTGTCCGGTAGATGCCATTCATATTACAAATAATAAGATTGCAAAAATCGATCCGGATCTATGCATCAGCTGTGAAAAATGTGTAAAGGTCTGTCCCAAAAGCATAATCGATATGGTTCCTGAAAGTCAGGAAGTGGTAATAACATGCAAAAACGAAGAAAAGGGAAAAATTGTACGGGAAAAATGTGATGTGGGTTGTATAGGTTGTCAAATATGTGTTAAATCCTGTCCATTTGATGCCATAAGTTTTGAAAATAACCTTGCCTTTATTGATTATGACAAGTGTACAAATTGCCATGTTTGTGTTGAAAAATGTCCAACTCATGCAATTGAAGGGGATATCAACAACAGAAAAAAAGCAGAAATTATACAAGAAAAATGTATCAAATGTAATATTTGTGCAAAAGCTTGTCCGGTAGATGCTATTGAAGGAGAAGTAAAAGAAAAACATTTAGTTCATGAAGAACAGTGTATTGGTTGTAGCCTTTGTGCAGAAAAATGTCCAAAAGATGCAATTGTAATGAAAAAGAGAAAATAGAGTTACAAACCTTATAAAGACCCTTGCGATAATGCAGAAGTTTTTCATTATGGCAAGGGTTTTCTAATGCTTCCTTGAGTTAAATTTAACTTGTAAGGTATGGTTGAAAGTGTTAAAATCTTTATGTATTCATATTACAGATATTCAATAATAAATAAGAAGGTCAACTATCCAAAAGATTAGTATAGAAACGAGTGAGTATGAATGAATTTAAAAAAAATGATATATTTAGCAATTCTGGTTTCACTAGGATTGGCTTTGCATATTATAGAGGGATTCATTCCGAATCCTTTTGTAGGCCTTGCTCCTGGTGCTAAGCTTGGATTAGCTAATATTATTGGCCTAATTACTTTGGTAATTCTAGGTTTGAAAAGCGCTTTAACGGTAAACATATTACGATCTTTTTTGGGAGGATTGGCAACCGGAGCCGTTACTTCAATGTTTTATAGTATGGCAGGGGCTTTTCTTAGTACTTTAGCTATGTGGTTCATTTACAAGTACTTTAGACGCCAGTTCAGTTTAATCGGAGTAAGTGTTTTTGGAGCCCTTGCCCATAATGTTGCACAGCTGTTAGTAGCCGCGTTGATCATCAACAATATTAGGATTTTCATTTACTTGCCAATTTTAATGTTTGCCAGTATACTAACCGGGATTTTTATTGGACTGACCTCTCACCTGACTTTATCTAAAATCAAACATTCAGTGACCGTGAATTTAACCAAACATTCATAATTGAGGTGAAAAATCATGAAACATCTAGTTATCCTGGCGTCTAAGTCGCCTAGAAGAAAAGAAATTCTTCAGGACTTAGGGTTCCAGATACGGGTTTTTCATAGCAATATAAAAGAAGTTTGTGACTCCAGTAGTCAAACTTTAGAAGATAAGGTTATCAGCATTGCAAGGAAGAAAGCCGGAGCGGTAACCGCGGAAATTGATGGGCGATTTCCAAAAGAAATTATTTTGGCTTCTGACACGGTAGTCTGTTTGGGAGATGAAATCTTTGGGAAACCCAGTAATCGAGAAGAAGCATATCAGATGTTGATGAAATTAGCGGGAAAAAAACATACTGTCATAACGGCTACGGTTATTCTAGATAATAATAGAGCCTTGAGCTATGAAGTTGCGAGTAAAACCATTGTAAAATTTAAACCACTTAGCGAAGAAGTAATACGAGAGTACCTTGATAAAAATGAGTATATGGATAAGGCCGGGGCTTATGGAATTCAAAGCAATGGAGATCGATTAGTAAATTATATCCACGGTGATTATTTTAATGTTATGGGTCTTTCTGTAACAACGGTTGTGGAATATTTTAAAAAATATTACAATGAAGAAATTTCTACGACAAAATTACTTAAAAAGCATGAATCCTTGATCAGAAAATTCAAAAGTGATGGTGACAACGATGAGCAAACCTTTTTTAAATAGAAAAATTGCAATTATAACAACAATTCTTTTAATCCTCATGGTGATTTTCATGGGGGTTACCTCAGGAGATCGAGAAGAAGTCAGTGCTGTAGAACGATGGGTTGGGAATATCATAACCCCTATTCAACGTGCAGTCATGACCCCAATCCATGCTGTACAAGACAGGGTCTATGATATTGCCAATTTTGCCCAACTTAATCAGCAAAATCAGGAACTAGAACTAAAATTGATCGAAAAAGAACAGGAAATTATCGAATTTCGGCTCTCGGAAAGCGAACTGGAAGAGCTGCGAGGCCTTAGGGAAGCATTGAATTACGTATCGGCTGAAGTCCATGGAGAGCCCATATCCGCTCGAATAATTTCTAAATCCAATGCGGACTGGTTTAATGTATTTACCATTAATGCCGGTGAAAATCATGGAATCAATTTGGATAGTGTGGTACTCAGTGAAAGGGGTTTGGTAGGGCGAATTATTGAAACGGGAGATAATTGGGCAAGGGTAATGTCCATTTCCGATAGCAACAGTTCCGTCAGTTTTAAAGTACTCCGGGATGATAACGTGGAGGGGATTGTACAAGGTAGCGTTTCACAAGATTTGGAAGGATATCTCTTTGATCCAAGAATGGAAATCGAGGTAGGGGATAAGCTGGTCACTTCCGGACAAGGGATTTTTCCTGAGGGAATACTTATCGGAGAAGTAACAGAAATCGGAAAATCAAGAGAACAACTTTTAGATGCAGTTACAGTTCAACCGGCGGTAGATTTTCAAAAAATCAATCGTGTTTTGATATTAGGTTTGGAGGAATTGAACTAAGATTGCTACATCTATTAAAGGAGATATTATGAATAAAATAATAATACTTGGAATTCTCACAATAAACATTATACTGCAAACGACGGTTTTAAATGTTTTAACCATCAATGGTGCAACACTCAACACCAGTTTATTATTAATTATCACCATCAGTGTTTATTTAGACCCTAAAGAGAGTCTTTTGTATACACTTTATACGGGATTACTTCTAGACACTGTAACGGGAGTATTTATCGGATTGAATACGTTTATATTTGTACTGATTGCTTACGGCATTTCTATTATTCAAGAAGAGATCGTCAAGGAGAGTTATTTAACTCCATTACTGCTTGGTATTGCGTCTATTTTGATTTATAATTTTTTCAGTTTGTTTTTTGTTTATTTATTAGGATATACCGTGAGACTTGCTCATTATTTTAGTATGAATACGTTTATTGAAATTGGATACAACAGTGTGTTTATGCTGCTGATATATACTTTGTTCGGTAAATTTTATGCTCGTAGAATCAAAGAAGTAAAATACTAGGGTCAGGTGATTAATCATGACGATGGATAAGGAAACTACAAGAAGATATGTGCTGCTAGCGGTTATAATTTTAGCGGTTTTTGCTTTGATTGTTTTTCGCTTGGCTAGTTTGATGATTGTGCAAGGAGAAACATACCGAAATCGTGCGGCAAACAGTATATTAAAAACCATTTCCACACCGGCTCCACGGGGAGAAATCTATACTCGGGATGGAGATCTTTTGGCGGGGAATAATGCCAGCTACAATATCCAAATTATGAGAAATGAAACTGTGGATGCGGATATCAATGAGTTGGCCTTTGGTCTAATGAGCATTCTTCGGGAAAATGGAGATTTAGAAGAAGATGACTTTCCAATTGTTTTTGCTGAGGATGGAGAAATTCATTTTACTTATGATCAAAAGATTGACCAATGGAAAGAGAGTTACGATTTAGAAGAAACGGAAAATGCTAAAGAAGCCTTTGAAGTTCTAAAGTATCGATACGGAATAGAAGATCTGGAGGATAGTGATGCACAACAATATTTTATCGGTGAAGCAACTGAAATTTCTGTTCCGATATCCATCAGTAGCTGGAAGTTTCGAGAAGAATTGCATAAAGAACGTTGGATGGGTACCTATGGAATTACTGATTACGACTTGAGTGCAGAGGAGTCATTTGAATTTATTCGAAAAGAAGTTTTCGAACTCAATGACCAACTTGCTAATGAAGAAGTGCGAGATATAATGATTCTTCGGGATCAGATTCAACGGCAGGGTTCTTACTTTCAGTATCAACCGGTTACAATTATGGAGGATATCACCAGAGAGTCGGTTATTGCTATTGAAGAACATATTCATAAATTTCCCGGTGTGAATATTGTAATAGAACCCATCAGATATTATCCCAACGAGTCATTGGCATCCCATATTATTGGCCACGTAGGTAGAATCGCAACGGAAAAAGAGATTGAGAATTATGTCGATGAATTAGGCTATGAAAAAAATGATATCATAGGTAAGGTCGGCATAGAACATGCATTTGAGATTGACCTTCAAGGGAAACGAGGAGAAGAAGAGGTTTTGGTGGATTCAAGAGGACGACGACAAGAAACCTTAGAAACCATAAACCCGGTTCCCGGAAAAAATATTTATACTAGCATTGATAAAAATTTACAAGAAAAAACGGAAAATATTTTAGAAGAAGTAATCCATACTATCCAACGGGGAGGGACCTATGAAACTC
>SLKF01000220.1 GCA_007134725.1 Clostridiales bacterium
ATCGGGAACATTATAAAATTATAGATTTTTTTCCGGAAATAAAACTTCTAACTATTGATCAAAAAACGATTCACCACTTTGATCCTGAAGAATTTAGTTTTTATAACATCAATAAAAAGGAAGACTATGAACGAGCGAAAGTTATTAATAATTATCTAAGGAGGCAGAAAAATGGAGATTATAAGTAAAGAAGGAAAAATCGAGATTTCCAATGAAGTAATAATGACAGTCATTCGGGAAGCTGTAAAAGATGTGGAGGGAATTGTTTCATTTTCCAGTGGGGTATCGGACTCTTTTGCTGAAGTCTTTAGTAAAAAAACATCCAGTAAAAAAGGCGTTAAGATTCAAAAAGGTGATGAGGAAATTGTTGTTAATATATCCGTTGTCATCCAATTGGGCATTCGAATTCCTGATGTTATTGAGAAAGTGCAAAAACGAATCAAAGAAATGGTTCAATCAATGACTGATATACCGGTAGAACAGGTTAATGTATATATCCAAGACATAGAAATTTAAAAACATTTATGAGAATGAAGAAAGTAATAATTTTTAGTAAAACTCTATATCATTTACTTTTTTCTTCTGGTATAATGACCTTTGCATTATAATTATTTAATTAATTTCATGAACTAGGGAGGCAGCGGAATGGAGATATTTTTTGGTGTTCTGGGAGGGCTCGGTCTTTTCCTTTATGGTATGCATGTAATGAGTTCGAGCTTACAACGAGCAGCCGGTGATAAGTTGAAGGATATTATCGGACTATTGACCACAAATCGAATTTTAGGGGTTGCAGTGGGAGCCGTAGTAACGGCTATTGTACAAAGTAGTAGTGCAACCACGGTAATGGTGGTCGGATTTGTAAATGCAGGAATGATGAACCTTAGTCAAGCGGTAGGAGTTATTATGGGTGCTAATATTGGGACTACCGTTACTGCTCAAGTAATTTCTTTTAGAATTGATCGGTATGCTCCAATGATTATCGGTATTGCGGTACTTATTTGGTTGGTTACAAAAAATCGTAGAATAAAGCAAATCGCTGAAGCTTTTATCGGCTTTGGAATTCTTTTTGTTGGAATGAGCTTTATGGGTGATGCGGTAAGACCGCTACGAGAACTGCAGGCATTTCAAGATTTAATTATCAGTTTTTCCGACAATCCTTTATTAGGAGTTTTAGCAGGCTTTTTCATTACCGTTGCATTACAAAGTAGTACCGCTTCCACCAGTATTGTTTTGGCTTTATCTCTACAAGGTTTGGTACCCTTGAATGCAGCATTACCTGTATTGTTTGGAATTAATATTGGAACCACGGTTACGGCAATCATTTCTTCCATTGGAGCTAATAGAACTGCTCGTCGAGCTGCTGCTGCCCACTTTGTATTCAATGTTGTCGGTACCCTGGTATTTTTAATCTTCCTTAGAGCACCCTTGTATTGGGTAGTAGAGCAACTGTCACCGGATAGTGTTACACGGCAAATAGCAAATGCTCATACGATTTTTAATGTTGTCAGTACACTGATGTTGTTACCTTTCGCAGGATTAATTGTTAAAACTGCCAAAAAGATTGTACCCGGCGAAGAGGATGTACAAGAGGGGATCAAGTATATCGATATACGATTGTTGGAGACACCTTCCATTGCTTTAAATTCTGCGATGAGAGAAACCCTACATATGGGTAATACGGCAAAGAAAACACTCCACACGGCACTCCAAGGCTTTTTTAATAAAAATGAAAAAGCCATTATGGAAGGGTTTAGAATTGAAAAAATTGTCAATGAAATTGAACGGGAGCTATCGTCTTATTTGGTAAAGCTTTCAAATACGGATATTTCCAAGAAAAACCGTGAAATTCTTACTGGTTTATTTAATACCATTAATGATATTGAACGGGTGGGTGATCATGCGGATAATATCGCAGAGCTTGCCTTATATAAGCTGGAAAATAATTTATTCTTTTCAGAAGAAGCCAATGATGAATTAGATACAATGAGTACATTGACCATAGATGCTTATGAGAAGTCGTTAACGGCCATGACAAATTTGGATCAATCACTGGCATTAGAAGTTTTAGAAATTGAAAACCGTGTTGATGAGATGGAGAAAAAATTGCGTTACAATCATATTGACCGGTTAAATAAAAATCTATGCAATACGGGATCCGGTGTTGTATTTTTAGATATAATAAGCAATCTTGAACGGATTAGTGATCACGCTTCAAATATTGCCTATTCGGTTTTAGATCAAATCAAATTAAATTCTCAGGTTTAGTTTTTAATATTGTAGTTCAAAAGTCGAATTTTTATCATTGTTTTAATAATAAAATAACCCTGTTTCTCTCAGTAGAAACAGGGTTATTTTCATGACAAGTGGGTATATTAAAGTTAAGAGTAAAGGAGAGGATAGACATGAAAAATATTGGGGCACTATTTGATGTAGACGGAACCCTGTATCGGGACTCCTTAATGGTGGAGCATTTTAAGAAAATGATTAAATATGAAATTATTGATCCTTCCATATGGCATAATGAAGCAAAAAAGACCTTTCAGAACTGGGATAAACGACAAGGAAACTATGAAGACTATCTCCTGGAAGTGGCTCATATATATATCAATTCGGTGAAGGGCATTAATCGAAAACATATGGAATTTATGTGTGACCAGGTAATTGCAAAGAAAGGAGAACGGGTATATGTGTACACCCGTGATCGAATACAATGGCATAAAGATCAGGGACATACCATTATTTTCATTTCCGGAGGTCCGGATTACTTAGTAGAAAAAATGGCTGAAAAATATGGGGTGCAGGATTTCATAGGAACTAAATACCATGTGGATAGCCAAGGTGATTTAACCGGTGAGATTGACCAAATGTGGGACTCCCACAGCAAAGAAGAGGCTATTAAAAAATTCGAAGAAAAATATAATTTGGATCTCGGAAAGAGTTATGCCTATGGGGATACCAATGGTGATATTTCTATGTTAAGAGCTGTTGGAAACCCAACAGCCATTAATCCTGTAAAAGAACTGTTGATAAATATAAAAAAAGATAAAGTATTGAAAGAAAAAGTTCATTTGGTAGTCGAGCGAAAGGACGTAATTTATAGGTTGAGTACCGATGTGGAAATTCTCTAATAAGAACTTCATTAAAGCATCTCTTTACATCAAAACTACTGGAGTCATAAAATTGAAAACCATATCAATTGGTATCTAAAGTATGGAGACAAAAATATAATATCTAAGATTAAAAACGTAATAAGACTTAAAGAGTATGAATAAACTCTTCGTCTCAATTACGTTTTTTAGTGTTTAATTATATATTTTCTGTTAGTTGGTCTATCGTTAAATTTGTTTTATTCTACAATGAAATATTCTTCATCCATGATTTCAAAAAGATCCAAGACCCCTGGAGTTACATATACTTCTTTGTTTTCCGTTATCAATATCGCTTCTATATCGTCCAGATCATTAACGAAACTTAGACCATCTTCCAGTCCCATAACAAAGATGGCAGTGGAGAGAATGTCCCCTTCCAGTGCGGTATCTGATATCACTGTGACACTGGATAATTGGTTATCTGTAGGATAACCGGTACTGGGATTTAGAATATGATGGTATAGTTGACCTTCTTCTGTAAAATAACGCTCATAGTCCCCCGAGGAAACCACGGACATATCGGAAGAAAACAACCTTCCCATCACACCGGATTCTCCGATTATGGGCTTACTGATGCCAATCCTCCATTCATTTCCATCGGGATTCCCCCCGAGAACGTAAACATCCCCGCCAAAATCCACAATACCATGTTCTATCCCATGTTCCTCAATGACGCGTATAGCTTCATCAACTGCATACCCTTTCGCAATACCGCCTAAATCTAAAATCATTTTCGGGTCTTTAATTTTGGCTTCGTAATTTTCCTCGTTGAGGGTCAATTGATCCAAATCAAAGTGGTTAAGGAGGGCTTCGATTTCAGTTTTCTCCGGGACTCTCTGATTATCCCCACCAATATCCCAAAGATTAATCAAGGCGCCGATCCCGATATTAAAAGTTCCATCAGTTAACTCTTGGTATTCTTTCCCGAGTTGCAGCATATGAAATGTCTCTACGTTCACTGTAACGGCTGATTCTCCTGCCTGGGCGTTTAGTCTTGATATATCACTATCTTCAATATTGGAACTCATTAAACGTTCGATCTCGTCGACTCTTACAAAAACCGCCTCGATAACCTTTTGCCCTTGTTCTTCACTAGAAGCGTAAACGGTTACCTGATTATAGGTTCCCAGGGCAAATCTACTTTCTTGAATCAACTGATAATCCTCTTTTTCGGAACAACCGATAAACAGCATGAAAGAAATGAAAACAATCCCTGCCAGAAGAAATTTTTTAAGGTTTCTATTTTTCAATTTATACACTCCTTAGAATTAAAGTATTTAATAATTAAAAGCAGAATTGTAAGTTTTATTTTTCGGATAAATAGTCTTTTGCATATAATAGATCCATCTTATTATTAAGACGATGATGCCGTAAGTTTGCTGCAACATAGAATCCTTTGTTCCGATATAAGTTTCGCCCAATAATATTGGACTCTGTAATGATGATGTATACTCGTTGTAAAGGACAGTTTCTTGACTGATAAAAATCTTCAATATCCTTAAGGCAGTTATTCACTAAAATAGAACCATATCCTTGTCCACGAAATTCTTTTAAAATGGACATTTGAAATATTTCGACCATTCCGGAATTGACCCCTTCTTTTATAGACCAGGTGATTCCTCCTATAATTTGATTGTTTCGAATGGCCACAAAGGATCGATGGGTAAAGATACAAGCATTTGCATACTGTTCTGCAAGATCTTAAAAGGACCCGTATCTGTTTAAATAATCATTTATAAAATAAGATTTCGTATTCAACGTTGCCAGTTTTATTTCTGTCATATCATTGTCCTCCTATAAATCAATAAAGCTTAGTAAAAGCTCTTCATTACTTTATCAAATTAATGAAAGATAGTCAATTTACCCCTTGAATTTATTTCAAAGTGATGTATAATAATACCTAATATAGATTATTTATACCAAGGTGGTGGAAATCGTGCAAAAGAAAGATACCAACAAACTTTTAAAATCATATGAAACGCTTCAAAAAAATGATACCGGTTCAAACCAGGATGTAAAAGGCTATTGGGAATGGAATAAGCTTTATAACAACCGAAATCAACGTATTGATGCATGGAAAAACAGTAGATAATTATCTACTGTTTTAATGTTTTATCATATTTTCTAATAAGCAAAACGATTAGGGAACAACATTGTGGTATATTAAGGGGATATTAACTCCTATACATAGTACTTTTCAGGGAAATAATAAACAGTTTTAAAAAACTACTTTCCGATAAGCATGGTAATATCCATTAATTCCCGCTGTAACTCTAGAAGTTTATTTTTGATTTTATCATATTCTTTTTCTAGAATAATTTCGTCTAAAAAACGATCGGTCTTATCCTCTAAATTTTGAAACTGATTTAACACTTCTTGAAGTTCCTGTTTGATTACTTCTTTACGTTCCACGGGTTTAAGCATTTCACCGGATTCTTCCTTAAGTACGGACTCTTCTACGGTAAAGGAATACCCCATAGATGGTATTAAGGATTTGAAGCCGTACTTCTCTTTAAGTAATTCATACAATCCCCGGGAGTTTTCTTCTTCCCCATGAACCAAAAATATTTTTTGGGGCTTTTTCTCGAAATGTCCAACCCAGTCAATCAAATCCTCCTGGTCCGCATGGGCAGAAAAGCCTTCCACACTGTGGATGGCTGCTTTGACAGCAATTTCTTCACCAAGGATTTTTACGGATTTAACACCCTCTTGTAGAATTCTTCCCAAGGTACCATGGGCTTGGTAACCTACAAATACTACTGCATTTTTTTCTTTCCATAAATTATGCTTTAAATGATGTCTCACTCGGCCTGCTGTACACATCCCGCTAGCGGAGATGATTACCTTGGGATAATCGGCATCATTAAGCCTCATGGATTCTTTATGATCTCTGACGTAGTAGAGGTTTTCGAAATCCAAGGGATTATGACCCTCTAAAATATATTTCCGAGCTTCATCATCAAAGGCATAGGTATTTTTTTTAAATATTTCCGTAGCGGAAATAGCCATAGGACTATCAATATAAATAGGGATTTTTAAGAATTCTTCAATGGTATCATGTTCTTCATAGTATTTATGAAGTTCATAAATCAGTTCTTGGGTTCTTCCCACAGCAAAAGATGGAATAATAACGGTTCCGTTTTTTGATACGGTATCATTTATGATTTCCATCAATTTTTTCATGCGAAATTCTTTATTTTCATGGATCCGGTTTCCATAGGTAGATTCAAGAATTAAATAATCGGCTTCCTTTACAAACTCCGGGTCACGAATAATCGGTTTTCCCGAGGAGCCTAAGTCACCGGAGAAAACAATTTTCACGGTATCATCCTGTTCTTTAATCCATAACTCCACTATGGAAGAACCTAAAATATGACCGGCATCTACAAATCGTACAGAGATGCCTTCTGTAATGTCGATTTTTTGATCATACAGCACCGGTTCGAAGTATCGAAGACTATTTTCTGCATCTTCCACAGTATATAAGGGTTCAAGGATTTTTTTCCCAGAACGTTTTCTGGATTTATTTAACCATTTTGTATCCTGCTCGTGAATATGACCACTGTCTTTAAGCATAATATCGGATAAATCATAGGTAGCATTGGTGCAGTAGATTTTTCCGCGGAAGCCTTCTTTAACCAATTTAGGAATTCTTCCACTGTGATCAATATGGGCATGACTCAGAAGCATGAAATCAATTTCTTCCGGATTAAATTGAAAAGGTTCTCGATTAAGTTTTTCTAGTTCTTCACTTCCTTGAAACAAGCCGCAATCAATTAATAATTTGTAATTTTTTGTGGTAATTAAAATATTACTTCCGGTCACAACTTTTGCAGCACCTAAAAATTGTATATTCATGGTATTCCTCCTCTGATTATATTAGTAAATTCTGGCTATAAGTAATCTATACCCAAAGTACTAGTGGAAATATCTACTACAATAAAAATCAACAGAAAATCTAATGTTAGACTTTCAATAACTTCTAGGATAAAATAAAGCTGTAATCATAAAATGCTTTTTCACTAATTAAGATAGAGGAGGGTATCCTTATGATCGGAACGATGGAAATTGCATTACGATTAACCTTAGCAGCTATTATGGGTGGCATCATCGGCTTTGAAAGAGAAATCAGCAACCGGCCCGCAGGTTTTCGTACCCATATTTTGGTTACTTTAGGTTCCTGTTTAATTATGATTTTATCTGCCTATGGATTCCAAGGACTAGGTCCTGACGGATCCGGAGGAGAACCGGCCAGGTTAGCGGCTCAAGTAGTGAGCGGGATCGGCTTTTTAGGAGCCGGAACGATCTTACGGGAAGGTACTAATGTTCGTGGACTTACCACTGCTGCTAGTATTTGGATTAGCGGAGGGATCGGACTGGCTATCGGACTGGGTTATTATGCAGCCGCTTCTTTTACTACATTTCTTGCACTTTTTTCCTTAATGGGTCTTAAAATTTTAGAAGGCAAAATATACAAAATAAAAAGATTTTCTGAAGTTCGATTCAAAGCTATTAGTCGCCCAGGTTTGGTAGGAGAAATCGGTACAATTTTCGGGAAATATCAAATTAATATCAAAAACATCATCGTAGATCAGAAAAGTTATAGCGATGATGAAGAGGAAAAAGACTTAGAAATTACTTTTTTTATCAGAACCCCTAAAAATTTCAAACGCTCCGCATGTTATGTAGAATTGAAAAATATCAAAGGTGTAGATAGTATTATTTGGGACGAGGAGGAACTTACTTTATGATTTTTTTGATAGTCCTCTAATAATTGTAAAATTCTTCTGAATTCTATTTCTGTGTTTTTTCGTTTTATGATATACTTTATAAAGCAATAAAAACTTCATGGAGGTACAGTGATGGAATATTATATTTATATTATCGTTTTTGAATTGATAGTAGGAATGTTTACCGCTATAAAAGCCAAGGAAAAAAATCGGAATCCATTTATCTGGTTTTTTCTAGGATTCATTTTTTCCGTAATTGCATTACTGGTTATCTTTGTATTACCATATAATGAAAGTACTCAGGATTAGTTCTCAATTCTTGAGTTGGAAATCCTATAATTCATAAGAGAAAGGAATTATTATGAAAGATATAAATCTTACCAGGAAAAAAATAAATCAAATAGATCAACAAATCTCCAGCTTATTAAAAGAACGTTTTTTATTATTGGATGATATTATGGAGTTTAAAGTTCTTAAGGGAGAATATATTGAAAATCCCGCTCGGGAAAGGGAAGTAATAGAGAAAATCATGCAAGAATCGGATAAGGATGCCTCCTATCTAAAAGATGTATATCGTAAGATTATGGACGTAAGCAAATGTTATCAATGGGAGCGTTTATTTAAGGAGAATATATACATTATTGGTTTTATGGCTGTTGGGAAAACCACCCTGGGGAAAAAATTATCACAAAAAATACAATGGGATTTTTTAGATACAGATTTGTTTATTGAAAACTTGGAACAAAGAAAAATTAAAGATATTTTCACAGAATCTGGGGAGGATTATTTTCGAGAATTGGAAACAAAGGTGATTGAAAATATTCAAAAAAACTGGACTATCCAAAGGGACAAGCAAATTATTGCCTGTGGTGGGGGGATAATATTAAATCCTCAAAACGTGAAAACCATGAAAAAGAACGGGATTATCGTTCACCTGGAAGGAAATATTAATACCATCTATAATCGATTAATTCTTGACCAATCCCGTCCTTTATTAACCGAAGCAAAAGATCTAAAAGAACGGATAGAAAGACTTTTGGAAGTTCGCCGGGATATCTATAATGAAGTGGCGGATATCATCCTTTATATAGGAGAAGAAACACCTGCTATTCTTGTTCAGGAACTGATACGAAAATTGGAGGATTATGAAAGAGAAAGATCACTTTCAAAATAAAAGGTGATCTTTCCTTGTTTTGTAGAAAGTGATTGACTAAGAGGGGATGACCAGTAAAAATGTTGAATGGATATAATTTATTACTGAAATAAATTAATAGCTGGACAATATTCTGCTGATTTTATATAATAC
>SLKF01000046.1 GCA_007134725.1 Clostridiales bacterium
TCAGTGAAGAGGATGAAATTATTGTACTGCCTGAGGCAACGGGTGAGTTGGTTAAAAAGAAGGATATTTTTGAGTGCATTATGGACCGGAAGAGTCACCGAAATTTCAAGAAAGAAAGTCTTAACTTAGAAGAACTATCTTTTTTATTATACACCACCCAAGGGGTAAAAGAAGTTCGTGGCGGGGGCTATGCCTCTATTAGACCGGTTCCTTCCGCAGGAGCCCGCCACCCCTTTGAAACCTATATCGGGGTAACCAATGTGGAGGGCCTGGAAAAAGGAATTTATCGTTATTCCGGCTTAAAGCATCAATTAATAAAAGTAAAAATCGAAGAGGAGATCGGAGAAAAAATGACCATCGGTGCCCGGGGTCAAAAATTTGTGGGAGAAGCACCGGTAACCTTTATCTGGACCATCATCCCTTATCGGGGAGAATGGCGTTATGATGAAAGGTCCCATAAGCCTATGCTTCTTGATGCAGGACATTTATGCCATGGACTCTACCTTTCCGCGGAAGCCCTAAATCTTGGGACTTGTGCCATCGCCGCTTACGAACAAAAACTGATGGATGAAATTGTGGAAGTTGACGGAGAAGAGGAATTTGTAGTCTATATGTCTCCCGTAGGAAAAGTATAAAATTCACAAGAAGGTATTGACAAATTCCATAGATTTGATAGATTATAGTTAGCACTCTACCAAATAGAGTGCTAACTATTTTGAAAAGTCAAGGAAAGTAAATAAGAGAAAGGGGACCAGACCATGAGTAAACAGGAATTTAAAGCAGAATCCAAAAGATTATTAGAGCTGATGATCAACTCCATCTACACCCATAAGGAAATCTTTTTAAGGGAGCTGATCTCCAACGCCAGTGATGCCATTGATAAACGGTATTATAAGGCGCTGACCCGGGATGATCTACAATTTAAAAAAGAGGATTTTTTTGTCAAAGTACTTCCCGATAAGGAAAAGAGAACCTTAAGAGTATTAGATACGGGAATCGGCATGACAAAAGAAGAGTTAGAGGATAATTTAGGAACCATTGCCAAAAGTGGATCCTTAGCATTCAAAAATGAAAACGAAGTAAAAGAAGGGATTGACATCATCGGTCAGTTTGGGATCGGTTTTTACTCCGCTTTTATGGTAGCCGAGCACATTACCGTAAAGACCAAGGCCTTAGACAGCGATGAAGCCTATCGATGGGAATCCGACGGAGCCGAAGGCTATACCATTGAACCGGCGGAAAAAGCGGAAGTGGGTACGGAGGTTATTATTAAAATCCGTGAGAATACGGAAGATGAAAACTACGATGAGTATTTAGAGGAACACCGACTGCAGGATATCATCAAAAAATATTCCGACTTTGTACGCTATCCCATTAAAATGGATCTTACCACCCGGGAAAAAGTAGAAGAGGAATCCGGTGAGGAAAGTGAAGACAAAGAACCGGAGTATAAAGACGTAGTCAAGGAAGAAACCATAAACAGTATGGTTCCCATGTGGCGAAAGAATAAAAGTCAGTTGACCGATGAGGACTATATCAACTTTTATCAGGAAAAACGCTATGGATTTGATAAACCCTTAAAGCACATTCACATGAAAGCCGACGGAACCCTTCGGTACAGCTCGATTCTTTATATTCCGGGACAGGCTCCCTATGATTTTTATACCAAGGAATATGAAAAGGGCTTAGAACTTTATTCCAGTGGGGTACTGATTATGGAAAAATGTTCGGATCTCCTTCCCGACTACTTTAGTTTTGTAAAGGGAATGGTGGACTCGGAAGATCTTTCCTTAAATATTTCCAGAGAGATGCTGCAACACGATCGACAGCTTCAAATCATCGGAAAGAAAATCAAAGAAAAAATCAAAACCGCCCTTTCCGCAATGCTGAAAAATGATCGGGAACAGTACGAGAGTTTCTTTAAAAATTTCGGAAAGCAGATTAAATATGGCGTGTACAGTGATTTCGGACAGAATAAAGAGACCCTTCAGGATCTGTTGTTGTTCTACTCTTCTGAGCGTAAAAAAATGATCACCTTAAAGGAATATATTGAAGAGATGAAGGAAGATCAGGAGCATATTTACTATGCATCGGGAGATTCTGTGGAAAAAATTGATAAAATGCCCCAAACGGAAATGTTAAAAGACAAAGGCTATGAAATTTTATACTTTACCGATGAAGTTGATGAGTTTGCTATTAAAATGCTGATGAACTATGAAGGAAAAGCCTTTAAATCCGTATCCAGCGGAGATTTGGATTTGGAGAAGGAAGAAGACTCGGAAACAGAAGAGAAAAAGGAAGAGTTTTCGGAAATTTTTAAGAAGTTAAAAGAAATCCTGGGAGAGCAGGTAAAGGACGTAAGACCTTCTAGAAGACTAAAAAACCATGCGGTCTGCCTAGCCGCGGATGGAGAGCTGTCCATCGAAATGGAGAAAATTCTACAATCCATGCCCGACGGCGGTGGCATGAAGTCCGAGAAGGTTTTGGAAATTAATACGGATCATAAAATGTTTAAATCCTTACAGAAACATTTCGGATCCAATGAAGAAAAAGTAAAGGCCTACGCCAATGTATTTTACAATCAAGCCCTCTTAATGGAAGGCATCACCCCGGAGGACCCGGTAGCCTACAGCAATGATGTATTTAAGCTGATAGAAGATTAGAACCGGCTACTATTGTCACATCGGGATAAGGTTTAATCCCGCAAGGATTCGGGTATAATAAGGAGTATCTTTTTACTGTTTGCTGTGTTGCAGTAGGGTAAAAGGATACTCTTTTTTTACTGAAACTTTTACTAAAACATCGAAAGGAGAGAACATAGATGCAAACTTTTGATCAGGCAAAATATAAAGAAAGAATGATTCAAGATATGCTACGTCTTGTGGAAATACCAAGTGTCATTGATAAAGCCCGGGAAGGGGCCCCCTTCGGCAGGGAAATTCAAAAGGCCCTGGAAAAAGCCTTGGAAATTTCTAAGGAACTGGGCTTTCGAACCTTCATGGATCCCGAGGGTTATTACGGCTATGCGGAAATTGGGGAAGGGGAAGGGTTATTCGGCATATTAGGGCATTTGGATGTGGTTCCCCCGGGGGAGCTTAATCAATGGGAAAGCCCGCCCTTTGAGCCCCTGGTACGGGAAGGAAGAGTATATGGCCGTGGAACCCAGGACGACAAAGGACCCATGATTGCAGCCATGTATGGGGCAAAACAGCTGTTGGATCAAGGGCATACGTTCTCTAAGCGACTGCGGTTTATCTTCGGTACCGATGAGGAAACCCTTTGGCGGGGGATTGAAAAATATATGAAACAAGAGGAAGTGCCGGACTTCGGGTTTACCCCGGATTCCGTGTTCCCTATAATTCATGGGGAAAAGGGCTTACTTCAGCTGTATCTCCGAGGAGAAGGAGTAAGGAATTTTGACATATCAGGAGGAAGTAGCTTTAACGCCTTGGCCGACCAGGCATCAATAGAACTGAAAAAATCCCCTGTGGGGGATTATGAATCCCGATTAAAAATCTTGGAGAAGGTATACGGGACACTGAAAAAGGACAAACACTCGGTGAAATTGGAAGACAACCGTCTAACCCTATATGGAAAAAGCGCCCACGCCGCAAAGCCTGAAGGAGGACTGAATGCCATCAATCTGCTGGTGCAATCCTTAAAAGATGCAGGCTTTAAAAATTCAGCCCTTGGTTTTATCGAAGAAAAGCTGGGACTTAGTCAGTACGGAGAAAAACTTTTCGGCAAGTTAGACGATGTATCGGGGCCGATTACCATTAATGCAGGTCAAATCAAGATCAATGATCAAGGTTCGGAAATCGCCTTAGATATTCGTATTCCTGTGACCGTTGAAAAAAGTCTTGTAGAAGAAAAAATCAAGGAAGCCGCAAAAGAATATGGACTTGAGGTTACAGAACATGATTTTCTGGAATCAATTTATCTTCCAAAGGATCACCAGTTGATAAAGAGCTTAGGGGAAGTTTATTCCAATGTAACGGGAGAAATGGCGACACCCCTTACCTCCGGAGGAGCTACCTACGCCAGGGCTATGCCCAATTGTGTAGCCTTTGGTGCGGTGTTACCGAATCGGGATAAGACGGAACATCAACCCAATGAGCATATTATTCTGGAAGACTTTATGAAGGTCACCACCATCTACTTAAATGCCATAGAAAAATTAACGTCAGGAGAAGGGTAATATATGCGAAGAAGAAGACTAAAAGACGGTGTGGAAAGACTGCTTGCCCATAGGGAGTGGTTGGTGGAAGAACCGGAAAAACACCAAGGCCTGTGGAGTGAACTTACCGATGGGAAAAAAATCCATTTGGAAATTGGCATGGGGAAGGGGCAGTTCATTACAACCCTTGCGAAAGATCACCGGGATGTTTTTTATATAGGACTGGAAATCAAAGAAGAAGTCATCCTTCGGGGAGTGGAAAAAGCCATTACTCTGGACTTGGATAATCTCCGTTTTCTATGGAAGAACGCGGAGCATTTGGATGAGTTCTTCGCTCCAAACGAAGTGGAGCGAATTTACCTGAATTTCTCGGATCCCTGGCCCAAAAGCCGATATGCAAAGAGGAGGCTGACCCATCAACGGTTTTTGGAAAAATACCAGGGAGTTCTTAAAAAAAATGGAGAAATTCATGTTAAAACCGATAATGAAAAATTCTTTGCGTTTTCCTTAAATGCCTTAAGGGATGCGGGATATAGACTGAAAAACATCAGTTTTGATTACCATAATAGTGGCGTGGCTATTCCTGCCACCACCGAGTATGAGGATAAGTTCTCCGCCTCGGGCATGAAAATTTATCGTCTGGAAGCAATAAAACCCTCAATTTAAAGCTGAATAGGGGATAAGGAGTAATTATTGAGTAAACAAAAAATACAAATGAAAAAAGCGAAAAAAACCACCACAATAATAGAAATATTATAGTGGTGGCCTTTTTCGCTTCGGCTCCTTCCTTAGAGGAGAACTTGAATAAATGGGAAAACCGTGATATATTTTAGAGCAGCGTTGAAATATTTAAACAATTCTAACATAAAAAAGAAAGGAAGTTATTTGATGAAATTATTAATTGCAATTATTAATGATCCTGATGTAGTGACGGATATCCTAGATGAGTTCTATCAAAAAGATATACGAGGAGCCACAGTAATGGACAGTATGGGAATGGCTCATATTATGGCCAATTATGTTCCTTTTTTTTCCCGATTTGCAGAATTTGGAGAGGACCCCCAGCGGAATAAAACCATATTTGCCGTGGTGGAAACCGATGAGATTCGTCAAAAAGCCGTAGAGGCCATCGAAGAAATTATCGGGGACTTGGATGAATCTGATACGGGAATCGTAATGACCATACCTATCGATTTCTGTAAAGGTTTATCTAAATTAAAGGAGGATGAGTAAGCTTTATGGATATCTCCCTTGCAATTGGAATTATATTTTTAGCCGGTGCCACAGGAGGAAAGCTTGCCCGTTATGTTAAACTTCCTTCGGTTACAGGAAATTTACTAGCCGGAATACTGGTGGGACCATCGGTGTTGGGATTGGTAGATGTGGGGGCTATTAGCGATCTGGCGCCGATTAATGATCTGGCCCTGGGAGTAATTGCCCTATCCATTGGGGCAGAACTTCACTGGGGAAAAATGAAAAAACTTGCCAAGGATGTGGTAAAGGTTTTTGCAGTGGAAGCCTCGATTACTTTAGTAGTGGTATTTTCCGCACTTTATATCTTTGGGGTTCCCTTCCGATATGCATTGGTTTTTGGAGTGATTAGCATCGCCACAGCACCCGGGGCGATCATCGCCTGTATTCGGGAAAATCCCATAAAAGGAAATTTCAGCAAAGTGCTGCTATCCGTTGTGGCTTTAGACAATTTATTAGCCATTACCTTGTTCGGTATTGTGCTGAGCTTTATGCAGGTAGCCTATGCTGCCGCCGGAGCAGAGACCGCATCTGCCTTCGTGATGGCTAGTCAGGATATTGGGATCGCCTTGGGACTGGGATTACTTGCGGGTATTTTTCTCATAGCAACCTCCCAATGGGCGAAGAAGGACGGACATATTTTAGTTACGGTATTAGGAGCCCTTTTGATTACCGTTGGAATTTCCAATCAGCTGGGGACTCCTTCCCTGTTGGCAGCCATCAGTGCCGGAGCGATTTATACGAACTTGGCACGAAAACCTCAACGGATCAGTCGTTCCTTATTGAACGTGGAGGATCCCATTCTGTTAGCTTTTCTAACCTTAGCCGGAGCAAAGCTTGACTTAGGAGCCCTGCCCGCAGTAGGACAAATCGGTGCAATTTACATCGTTGCAAGATTTGTTGCCAAGCTGGTAGGAAGCCGGGTTGGTAGTGCCATGACCGTATTTCCCGCAACCTGGAAAACCAATTTAGGGAGAGCCTTAACTCCCCAGGCAGGAGTGGCCATAGGACTGGCCATTATCGCGGAGCAAAAAGAAATTTTCGAGCCCGGTGCCATTATGCCCGTAATCTTAGCTGCGGTGGTGGTATTTGAAATCTTTGGTCCTATTATGGTGAACAAAGCCCTATGTGATGTTGATAAGGCATCGGACTTATGATTTGAGAAGCGGGATATTATTTAGAAAAAATAGGAATAATCATATAAAATATAAAATATAGAAAAACCGATGGGGACTATTAAGAACAAACTTCTTAGTAGTCTCCATCGGTTTTTTGTTTACTCACTTTAAACTATTATTCCTTTACAAACTCCTCTTTGTATAGACTGTAAAAGATCAAAGAGATACCAAAGGCGGCGGCTGCGAATAAAGAGGTGGAATATACCCCGATTCGCTCTACCCCATCGGGAGTGGTGGTCAGGCTTTCGAAAAAGGATAACTGGGAACCGAAAACCAGGAGGACAGGAAGAACCGATATGGAAAGTAAAAAGGCCATTTTTAAAAATAAACCTTGAAGTCCGAAAAACAAGCCTTCCGTATTTTTTCCCGTTTTTTCACTGAACACGGAACTGATTTCACTGAGCATAGCCGGTGGAAAGATAAAGGCTGCTCCCGCCACGGGAATCCCAATTAAGGCAAAAATGATAAACCCGAAATACTCGGGAAAGACTCTTCCAACTCCAAATAATGCTATGGATAAAAGAATCAGCAGAACGAGAGAGATTACCATCGGGATTTTATAGCCGATTTTCTTGCACAGTTTATTTATGGGATAAAAACAGAGGGCAGAGACTCCGAAAAGCAGGGCCGAGGCTAAGGTAATGTAGGCAGTACTGTAGCCCATTATGTCCTCTACATAATAGTTTAAAGAAGCCCGTAAGGTGTTAAAGCCTAAAAAGAAAAATAAGAATCCAAATAGATACATAACAAAGGGTCGACTGTTAAGCACCATTTTTATGGAAGCGAAAAAAGGCTCCGTTGAAATTTTTCCTCCGGAAAATTTCCGTTCATCAATGGTAAAAGAGGTAATCCAAACCCCGACTAAAGCCAAGGAAGAAAGTAAAATTACCATATACCGAATCCCTTGTAAATCGTCGCCGCCTCCAAGGACTTGAATTAAAATCCCCGGTAAGATCATGGCGATGGCCGTATAAAGCAGTCGAAAAACCGATTGCCAGGTGGATAGATTCAAACGATCGCTTCGATTTTGAGAGATTTCTGGAATTAAAGCATTGTAGGGTCCTCCCACGATGGTATAAAAAATAAAAAACAAAGACCCCACCACGGATAAGTAAAGAAAGGTGGATAGATTCCCCTCACCGGTAACCGGATAAAAGTATGCAATGGTACTGAGGGACAGGGGTAAAATCCCGGCAAAAATAAAGGGGATTCTTCGGCCCCATCGGGAATCAAAGCGATCGGAAAGAAATCCGACGATGGGCTCGAAAATCACATCTACAAATCGGGCAATCAGTAGCGCAAAGGATATCAGTATGGGAGGTAACAAAGGTGTCAGTGATGAGGATGCCGGAGGCAGATAGAAATATAAAACCCATTGGGCAAATATCTGGTCTACAATGGCATAACTCACACCAATCCCATAAAGCACCTGGATTTTTAATGATAAGTGAGGGGTTATCTTCTCGGACTTCAAAATATCACTCCTTATATCGTCTTCTTAATACTTAATCCATAATACTTTTAAATGATAGTATCTATTATTATATAGTAAGGGTAATAAAAAGGGTATGCTAAATGAAGATTCATTTTTCAAAAGTTTTCTGAATTACTTCTGCAGAAGAAGATCAAACAGATAAAAAATAATTATATGAATAAAAAAACTAATTTGAATACCGAAATAATTGTTGAAAAATTTCCAATAGAAAGATATCATAGAACTATCATAAAATAAGGAGGCTGATTATGAAAAAGACATGGAATCTGGATGCTCTGTATGAATCCTTTGACTCGGAGGCTTTTCAACAGGATTTTTCGGCGTTAAAAAAAGACATTGAGGAGATGACCCGGTGGGCGGAGGAAAACTTCAAAGACAGCGACCGTCCGGTGGAAAAACTGGAAAAGACGTTGAAGGATCAGGAGAAAGTGGGTTCCCGGATGCGAAAGCTGATGACCTACGCCAACCTTCGGGCGGCCACCAATGCCCGGGATGAACAGGCCGTGATGTACATGGAAAAAATCAACAAAGCCGTTACCGAGCTGACCAAGGCTTCGGTGCTGTTCGATAAGTGGTTAAAGGAGCGGGAGGATCTTCAAAGTCTGATCGACTCCTCCGAAATGCTGCAGCAGTATGAGTTTTACTTAAAGGAAAGCTATCAAAAGACCCAGTACCTGTTATCGGAAGAAGAGGAAGTGACCATTGCGAAGATGCAGGAAACCGGATCGAAGGCCTGGTCCAATCTGCAAAACGTTGTCTCGTCGACGCTGATGGTGGATATAGAGCTGGATGGGAAAAAGCAGCAGCTGCCGCTGCCCGCCGCAAGAAATCTGGCCTTTCACAAGGATCCTGAGGTCCGCAAAAAAGGATATCAGGCGGAACTGGAGGCTTATAAAAAAATCGAGGAATCCTCGGCGGCGGCCCTGAACGGCA
>SLKF01000210.1 GCA_007134725.1 Clostridiales bacterium
AAGAGACAATGAATATTGTGCAGGATCTGATTGAAGAGTAAAAAATAAAGAGTTCCGGGAAACCGAAAGCCTCTGCAGCTATAAGCTGCAGAGGCTTTTTTTTATGACACAAAGAGCAATGGTTCTTTTGTGAGGTTGTAAAAACGATGTTAGGGTTGTTTTTGCAACCTCATTTTTACAAAGGTGCAAAGTTCAACAACTTGGCTTTTTTTTGAGCTTCCTGTTGAGCTTCTGCTATCAGTTTTTGGAAAATCAATCGGGAATTTTCATCATCGGGCAATAATTCTTCCGGATGAAATTGAAGTCCAACAAAAAAATTCTTATTAAGGGCTTCGATTCCTTCAATGATACCATCTTCGGCGTGGACCGTTGATTTGAATCCATAGGGAACCGCATCGACAGCTTGTATATGATAACTATTGGTGCACCAATTATCTTTTTTGATTATTTTATAGATGTAACTATCTTTTTCTATTATGGTCTCATGACATTTTTTATTTTTGGGAATATCTTTGTTATGTCCTTTAATGTTCTCTTCGAATAAGGTGCCTCCGAATACCTCGGCGATCATTTGATGACCTCTGCAAATTCCTAATACTGGAATATCCCTTTCCCATGCTCCCAACATAAGTTTTTTTTCGAAATGATATCTTTTGGGTTGTTGGGACTCCAGGGTAGGATGATCATGAGGTGGGTACTTAATAGCGTTTCCCCCTCCTGAAAAAACAATTCCGTCTAATTTTCTTAGAATGGCCTCGACATCGTTGCCAATATTATCTTCTTTTAGTTCCGGAGGAATTAATAGAGGAATACCTCCATTCTCATATATGGCTTTAATATATGATTTTCCTGCAAAATAATAACTGCTTTCTTTGGATTCATTCCTTGTTTCTTCACTCCAGGCACAGGTTATGCCAATGATAGGTCTCATGAAATCACTCCTCTTCAAGATGCATCGATGTTTAGCGCACATATAATAATACCACTCTATGAATAATATAGATATCTTTTCTGTGCCCGACGGCAATTACGATAATGATAAACGGGTCATCATCAATTTCACAAATTGCACGGTAATCTCCGATGCGATAACGCCAATAGCCTTTTAGATTATGGGTTTTTAGCTGCGCCTGCAGGCTGCCCGTTTTCTTTCTTTTGGATTCGTTTTTCCTGCTGCTTTTCAATGTACCCTGTACCAAACAGTACGCCGGTCACGATGAAGACAAAACCGAGGGATTGTGAACTGGTGATGGTCTCATTCAAAAAGACTGCAGAGGAGACCAGTCCGAAAAACGGCACAAAGTTATTGAACACTGCCGTCTGTGCAGCCCCGATTTTTTGGATGGAAGCATTAAAGATCAAGTGACCGCCTCCGCTGATGACGATTCCTGAGAAAAACAACAGAAAATAGGTAAAGGGAGGAGCCTGGGTCATCTGATTCAGTCCTTGAGGTTCCACAACAAAACTGATGATCAGCAGACTGATGGATCCGGTTAAACTCATCAGGGCGGTGACCAGCTTGGAATCAACCGTCACCGTGACTTTTTTTATAAGGATAAAGCTGGCGGCTTGAACAAACATGGCCAGAAAAATGATGAGTTCCCCAAGGGAAAATCCCAAATGACGGACGGATCCTCCTTGAATGAAGAAAACCCCTGCCAAAGCCAGAATAAAGCCGATGGTTCGTAAGGGCGTCAGCTTTTCACCTAAATACAGAACGGAAAGAATCGCCGTTGTCAGCGGCACCAAAGCAAGAATCAACGAAGCGTTGGATGCCCCAACCATGGTGAGGCCTAAGGCGATGAAGGATTGATGCAAAACAACCCCGAACACCATTCCCAGCAGAATGTAGATCCATTCTTTCCTGGTGAGGGGTCGGAAATTCTTCCCGAGGAGGACGACCGAGAATGCCGTAACACCTGCCAACATAATTCGAAAGGCAGTCATGGTATGTGGAGGCAGATCCTCCACTAAAATTTTAATGATTACTAAATTCATTCCCCACAGGGCTGTCACGAGAAAGACTAAGCCATAGGTTAGGAGTAACGATCTTTTGTTCATAAATGCATCCTCATTTCACGATAGTATATTGTACTTGAGTGGTGTTTGTCTTTCCGTATTATATCATAAACATTCGGATTTGGTATCACATTAGGACAGTTCCATTGTCATTCTCGAATATCAAGTCTCGCAGAGGGACAGTTCTTTTGAGAGGTAGAAACATAAATGAGTAGAGTAACATAGTGAATTATTTTTTCATGTTTATATAGCACTGAAGCAGGCAAGCATATCCGGATAAATTTTAAAAATGCTTTTCCCTAATTTCTTGCAAGCAAAATATGGGAATGGTAGAATGAAATGGAATGAGTAAAAGGTGTGAAAATGTTCGATGGGAGAAGTTTCGAAGTAGGATAACCGACACCATCGATATTGCGCGAGGAGGTAACCAATGTTAAAGAAAGTGATCATTGGAACATTTGTAGGGATGATACTGATATATGGAGTTTATGTATTAATTACTTGGACAAGCGATGTTCAGGACGTTGAGGAAATGACCGTGACCCAGCTAAGCTATGATGAAGTTCCCGAAAACATTCAAGAAACCATTCGAGAAACCATTGACGAAATGATTGAAAGAAATAAAGATTTTCGTTTGCAATCGGTATATAGAAGGACAATCATCGCCGATCGCCATAGCCGCGCTATGGTAAGTACCCGCTACGAGATTTTTGTGCCGCCGCAAGGGGAAAGACTGGAGATCATCGAAATAGCGGAAGAAGACATTCGTCAAGGCGTAATGAGAGTGGTCTATACTTTTGTGGAAAAAGAGGGAGAAAGCGTCGACGAGATGGAAGACGTGGTTATTCTGAAAGTCGATAACTATATAAAGGGAGAGTTTAGAACTGTTTTTGTGGATGATATGCATAAAAGAAAAATAGAGGAACCATAGTTGTTCAAGGTGCAAACCTTTGATTGAAATACACAAGAGAGGACCGATACCGTGAAAATACATACAAACACCTCAAATTCTCCCAAAAGGCTTTTAAAAGTTATCGGTCTCATTTTTTTAGTGGTTTATATAGCAACATTCATCCGTCATCAAACAAAGGAACTTCCGCCGGAGTTAAATTACGAGAGCGAGGAATACATCCTTCATAAGGATGAAATTGAGTTTTTAAAAGATATAACGATCAATTCAGTAGAAGAGGGCCCCCTTCTTGAGCATGAGATTTTTCAAGCTTTTCACCACGCCATTCAGGATGCGGAGGAATTTATCGTCCTGGATATGTTTATGTTTACGGATCTGGGTGCAGCGGAGGGAGATTACCCCTCCATCAGCAGGGATTTATCGCTTGTAATACTGAATCAGATGAAGCGACATCCCGATTTGAATGTGTGGATTATCACGGATCTTGTCAACACGACCTACGGCGCCCATCGGGCATCGAGAATTGATGTGTTGGAAGAGCAGGGGGCGGAAGTGGTATATGCGGACTCAGAGCCTCTACGGGATCCGGTTCCCCTTTACAGTTCCCTTTACCGGATGTTTTTCCAGTGGTTTGGATACGGCGGCAACGGTTGGATTGAAAATCACTTTGGTCCCGAAGAACCAAAAGTCAGCCTCCGTTCCTATATGAAATTGTTAAACACCAAAGGAAATCACCGTAAAGCTTTGATCACCGAAAATGAAGGAATATATACCTCGGCCAATGCCCATGACGCAAGTGCTTTTCATTCCAATGTTGCGGTCCGGGTCCGGGGACCCATCCTAGAGGCTATGTTGGAAGCCGAACGAGGAGTAGTAAGCTATACCCGGGGCAATGACGAGCATTTTCCCACCCCGGATCAGTTGGTTATTGAGGAGCAAAAGGGTGATGGGGAACTGACGGCGAAAGTGATTACGGAAGGAAAAATCTTTACCGAGGTTATAAGGATCATTAACGAGGCGGAGGCAGGGGAAGACTTATGGTTGGGGATGTATCTTCTCTCGGATCCCGATACCATTGCGGCACTGGAAGACGCCGCAGAAAGAGGGGTTAATGTCCGTATGATACTGGATCCGAATCGAAAGAGTTTTAACAGTGAAAAACCGGGGATTCCCAATCTTGCGGTAAGCCATCGAATGGACCCTGACAGTCAGGAAAACATGGAGATCCGCTGGTATAACATCGGTCAAGAGCAGTACCATAGTAAAATTCTTTTCCTGGATGGAAAGGGAAGGGACTCCATCGTATTAATGGGAGCCATGAACTATACAAAACGAAGTTTTGAAAAGAATAATCTGGAGAATAATTTGAGCATACAAGCCCCGGGAAATGCAGTATTTATAGAAGATATAAGGAATTACTTCAATCGTTTATGGAACAATCCCGATCATCAATACACCCTGGACTTAGAAGAATATCAGGGTAAGCTCAGCTGGTTTCGGCGGGCACTTTATAGAGTTCAAAAAATGGTTCGTCTTACTTCCTTTTAGTTTCTTTGCAGATCCAGGTGATGCTGACTAAAGAAAAACAGCTCGCAAAGACTCACAGAGGGAAAGTTCTTTTGTGAGGTAGCAATAGAAACTATAGAGCATCTAATTGAATCAATTCTTTTCATGTTGTGTTCCATTATCCAAAATATAGTTACCAGTGGAACGAAAGAAATGCTGTTATTGCTTGAAAACTCACTCCTAACCGTCCCGTGTGAGGCTTAAGCGGAGAACAGGATTCCTTGAGGGAACCAGTATTATTATATTGATATATGAAGTTTCTTTCGGTAAAATAAGGTAATCAATAAAATAACAGCTAAGTGAGGCGAAATTATGAATAAACAACCAGAAATCGGCTTAAAAACCATGGAAGGGGTTTACGTTCCTACTTTACTAACGATCCTTGGGGTTATTATGTATCTACGTCTTGGATGGATTGTTGGAAATGCAGGAATAATCGGGGCTTTAGGAATCATTGCCATTGCCCATGTAATAACCCTTGCCACCACCTTTTCCATGTCTTCCATGCTTACCAATATTAAAGTAGGAGCCGGCGGGGCCTACTCCATTGTCACCCAATCTTTGGGGCTGGAAATGGGGGGAGCGATCGGTATTCCACTTTATCTTTCCCAGGCAATTTCCGTTGCTTTTTATATTACCGGTTTTACTGAACTTTGGACACTGTATTTTCCCACACACCCTATTTGGTTGGTGGGTTTTATCACTTGGTTAATCCTGGCAGGACTATCGATTTACAGCACAAAAATTGCCTTTCGAATCCAATACATAATCCTGGCCGCAGTAATTCTTTCGATATTCTCCTTCCTTTTCGGACCTTCTATAAAAGTGGTCTCGGACCCCTTTATTGGATCCTTTAGTCAGGCAGGATTTTGGGCGACTTTTGCCATATTTTTCCCGGCGGTTACCGGAGTTCTTACCGGTGCCACCATGTCGGGAGAACTGGCAGATCCACGAAAAAGCATAATCAGAGGAACTTTAGGAGCGGTGTTTACGGGATTTGCGGTATATATCGGTATTGCAATTCTCTTCGGCCTTCGGGCTCCAGAGAGTGAACTCATCGGTCGTGGAATGATTATTTTAGAACTGAGCGCATCCAATGCCTTAGTTATTATGGGAATTATGGGAGCGGTACTATCCTCAGCCCTTTCCACTTTAATCAGTGCCCCAAGAACTTTAGGGGCTCTCGCAGAAAATCGTTCCGTTCCTTATTCTAAATTCTTCTCAAAAAAAGATAAAACAGGAGCACCGGTAAATGCCATTCTCCTATCTTCCCTTTTTTCCATGGCGGTTTTAATGGCGGGGACTTTAGACGCCTTGGCAAGTTTGCTCACCCTATTTTTTCTAACCACCTATGCCATGATTAATATGGTGGTGCTGGTAGAAAAACTTACAGGAATTACCAGTTTTCGACCAAGCTTTCCAGTGCACACTGTGATTCCGATAATCGGTTTTTTTGGTTGTCTAGCGGTAATGTTTTTAATCAGCAAGGTATTTTTAGTGGTTACCGTCTTGGTTATTGCCACCATATATTATCTTCTTCAGCGTAAAAAATTCTTTTCACCCTGGGGGGATGTTCGGGGCGGGGTGTTTTATTCCATCGCAGAATGGGCTGCACAAAAAGCTTATGAAATGCCATATCATCCGAAACTTTGGAAGCCGTCGATCTTAATCCCCGTAGAAACACCCGAAGACTTTAAGCGACTGACAGAATTTACAACGGCTCTGATCGCTCCCTCCGGAAGACTTTACTATCTGTCCATTAATGAGAAAGCCGTAGATAAAGACCGGGTAGACCAAGTTCTACAGCCCCTAAAAGAAAAAAACCTCTTCACCCAACAGGTGTTGGTGGAAGAAGGAGTCTTTGAAGTGGATTTTAGTGTGGTTATCAAAACATTATCTAGTGCGTTTCTTGGGCCAAATACAGTGTTTCTTACGCTTAGTGACGATCCCTTTAAGCAAAAACGATTAATTGATGTGCTGGATACAATCAAATCCACAGAAATGGGTCTGATGTGTCTGCATTTCCACAATAAATACGGTATGGGTCAACAACGAAAAATTCATCTTTGGCTACGGGATAAGAGCCCTAATCAGAACCTTGCGGTCCTTGCGGCTCTGCAGCTCTCAAAAAACTGGAATGCTCAGGTGACTCTAAGTCGTGTGGTTTCCTATGAGAATGAGGTTGAGGATGCTGAAGAGTCTCTTCGATCTTTTGTAGAGGACGCCAGACTACCGGTAAATACGGTAATTTCTGTATATGTAGGATCTTTTATGGAAACACTGCACGGCCTTAATACAGACCTTCATATTATGGGAATGCCTAAAAATGGTGAAGATATTCAATTCGATACCATGACCCGTTTGATGAACGAACTGCCTGCAAGCATAATGTTTGTGTCGGATTCCGGACTGGAAAGCGCCTTAGTTTAGCTTACAGGGGCAGAAATAACCTTCTACCTGTAAGCCTGTGATGCAAAAGTGCAGAACATCAAATTGAATTGATAAGATAAAAAATCCGTCCGGAGGCGAAGAACCAAAGCGGCCCCGGACGGTTATTTTTATCTTTAAATATATCTATACTGATATTAGAAATACCGACTCACAATGGAACGATTCTTTTGTGAGGTAGCAATAGAAAGGTGTAGTGCAATAAAATAAATCATTATTTTCATATTATAAAAGCACTGAAGCAGGCAAGTATATTTGGAGAAATTTCAAAAAATGATTTTCCGTAATTTATTATAAATTTTCATGTCGTATTCTATAAAATTTTAGTCGACAACTCCATGAAATCCCCTAAAGGGCATAAATGTCCGTTTACAATTTATGCCTAATAGGATAGGATAAACATAGGATTAATTCAAAATTTTATAATTTCAGTATTTTGTTTGCCATTGTCTCTTAGTAAGATAAATATATTAAAAGGAGTAGGATACATAGTATGAAAGTCAAAACACTGAAAATGAAAATGAAAATGAATATGCCACGTGAGAAGATCACAGAAGATAAAGTATTGGCGCTTCAAAAGGCTTGGGGGGAGGGCATCGTTGCCATCGGAGAAGTGCACACTAAAGGCGGGGACTACAAAGCCGCAGCCATCGAACACATAGAAAACTTTTACAACTATCAGGAAGGCAGTGTACTGTTTAAACCCACCCTGGCCTCCCAAAAACAATTTAGAAATGACTTTGCCGGGGCCTTATCCTACTTTATCGGTGGGGATGCGAATTATCCGGAAGACCATGGCTTTGCCATCAAACACTGGCATAAAGTTCGTTGGGAAACGATCGGGATAAAAATTATGGGAAATACGGCTCTGTCCATGGGAAATTACTATTTCATACCGGCATCCGCAGAGGAAGAACTAAAGGTGGAGTATTCTTTTGCCTACACGAAAAACCGTAGGGGTGAACTGAAAATTATTCTGCATGATTCCCATTTGCCCTGTAAACATTTAACATAGAGTAAAACAGATTGAAAAATCCACTCCTAACCGTCCCCGGGTGAGGTATGTTACAGGGACGGAGTAATTGTCCTCTTATATGTTACAGGGACGTATGTTACAGGGACGGAGTAATTGTCCTCTTATGCCGTTTATGTAGTGGCGTAGCAATTATCCGAAAGAAATGAGGAATGAATAATGACCGTATTAAAAGTCGAAGACCTATTCTCAGGCTATGAGAAAAAACCCATTATCAAAGGAATATCCTTTGAACTTAACGAAAAAGAAATTCTCGGGGTCATTGGTTCTAATGGAGCGGGAAAAACCACACTGCTAAAAACCATTCTTGGAATTATTCCCTATCCCAGGGGTGGCGTCTTCATTGATAATAAAGAGTTGAAAGAAGATCCATTCGCGGCGAAGAAAAATATTGCTTACATACCGGAGGTTCCCATACTTTACGGTGAAATGACCCTAAGGGAACATATGGAGTTTACCGCCATGGCCCATGAAGTTAACAAGTTGGACTATGGGAAGCGGTCGTCTTTTTTGTTGAAAAAATTTCGAATGGAAGGGAAGTTGGAACACTTTCCGAATACTTTTTCTAAAGGGATGCGCCAAAAAGTTATGGTGATGAACGCATTTCTATATGATCCTAAAATATATATCGTGGATGAACCTTTTATCGGACTGGATCCCAAGGCAATCGAAGATTTTTTGCAACTGTTAGAGGAAAAAAGGTCCAAAGGTTCTTCCGTGATCATGTCTACCCATGTGCTGGATACGGCGGAAAAAATCTGTGACCGCTTCTTATTAATTGAAGAAGGAGAGGTACTGGCCTACGGAAGTCTGGAAGAAATCCAACAAAACTTCAATCTGCATAATCGTAGCCTGCGAGAAATTTATCACCGGCTGGCGGGGGAAGTCTCTTTGGAATCGGAGGGATGGGATGAATAGCATAAAAGACCTCTGGAATCGAAGAATTCAGTACCTAGTGAAACTGTATTATGACTTTATTGCTTTTCAATTGGATATGGTATCCCTTCTTTATATTGTAGGAATGATCATTTTTGTTGGATATTACTACTATCCGGAAG
>SLKF01000098.1 GCA_007134725.1 Clostridiales bacterium
CTTTTAAAGGAGCTTACGATGAGAAAACAACATGTAAAAGGATTATTGATTATTGCCCTGCCCTTAATGGTACAAAACACCCTTCGGGGTCTATTAGGATCGGTGGATAAACTATTTGTGGGTCAACTGGGAGAACAGGCTATTGCAGGGGTTGGTGGATCCAATCAGCTCTTTAGTCTTTTTTTGACCATATTCATGGCCATATCTGCCGGGCTTTCCATTCTGCTGTCTCAATATCTTGGTGGGAACAAAACCGATAAATTTGAAAAGCTTTTTTCCACAATGCTAAGTACCGGTCTGCTTATTGGTTTATTGGTGACGGTGCTTTTTCATTTTCAGGGAGAAGTTTTTCTTACCTGGCTAAATATATCCGGTGGTGCCCTGGAAGAAGCCAAGGCCTATTTCTCCATCATTGCCCTGTCCACCACCTTGTTGCTGCTATCTGCCAGCTTTTCCGGGGTCTTTTTAGCCCTTAAGAAAAATACGTATCCCATGGTGGCAACCTTTATTTCTATGGGAATCAATACCCTGTTGAATGCCTACTTTATTTTTGTACTGGAGTGGGGAGTGGCAGGGGTGGCCTATGCAACCCTGATTTCAAGAGCCTTAGAGTTTGGAATTTTGCTATTCTTGGTCAAGGGATACTTAAGAAAGCTGAAGATTCCTTTTCGCCTTGGATTTGATCCCTTGCTGTTTCAGGTTCTGGTGTCCATCAGTGTACCGATGGCCTTGGACGGTGCCGCATGGCAACTGGCGATGACGGTGTATACCCGGATTATTTTTACCATCGGCGTGCAGGAAGTCGCCGTCTATGAGATATTAAAGATCTTTCAAACCGTTACCCTGACGGCGATATCCGCTATGGCAGCGGCCAATGTGGGGATCGTCGGTGCAGCCCTGGGGGGCAACGCATTCCGGCTGGCAAAGGAAAAGGCAAACGCAGGAATCCTGACCGCCTTTATTGTGGCGACAGGGTTAAACTTGATCGTTTTTACTTTTTCCAGTGAGATTTTCAGTCTTTTCAATTTGGAGGAATCGACCCTAAACATGGGACTGCGGGCGATCCCCCTAGTGCTGATCATCATCTATGCACAAATACTTAATGTGATTTTTCCCTATATTCTACGAAGTGGGGGAGATACCTGGGCAAATCTATGGATTACCATTTTCGGTTTTTGGGTATTGCAAATTCCCCTGGCCTGGTTCTTGGGAATTCAACAGGAGCTGGGAATCCAAGGGGTGCTCTTAAGCATGCTTGTGGCGGAAGGGGTAAAAGGAGCCTTGTTCTATCTTCGATACCGCCAGGGGAACTGGCTGAAAAATTTAGCAAATTAAGAGGAAAATTAATGGAGAAAAAACCGTAAAACCTATTATTCAGAGGATATTGGTGTTCACGGTTAAAGAACTTTGATATAATCGAGGGGATGAAGCCGGAGATTAAAGGAGAAAAAAATGGAAGAAATTACACGAAAAAAAATGTTGGTATTGGCCTTGGTCGCCGGAGAGATTATGCTGAAAAATGGGGGAGAAACCTATCGGGTGGAAGATACAATCACAAGACTGTGTAAATCCAGGGGGTTTAAGTACGTAGAATCGATTGTCACCCCCACAGGGATCTATATTTCGGTGGATCATCCCGATGAGGACGGTCGGGAAGGTCCCATGCACTCTTTTAATAAGCGGATTAAAAATCGAAAAATCAACCTGGAAAAAGTAGCCATGGTCAATGACTTTTCAAGACGTTTCGTTCAGGAAGGATTAACCATTGAAAGCGGTATGAAAATTCTAAAAACCATTGAAAAAAGTCCCCCGCCTTTTAACAATTATCAGGTAGCCTTTTTCGGAGGGATCACCAGCAGTTTTTTCATTCTATTATTGGGGGCGAATTTTTTAGAGTTTTTAAGCGCTTTTGCGGCTACGATTTTCGTTACCTATACCATTACGATACTAGCGGAAAAAGAGTTCGCAAGTTTCACCATTCATCTGGTAGGAGGGGCCTTAGCGGCTTTTTTGGCGATTCTGCTGGGACAAGTCAGTGGAGAAATCAGTATTAACCGGGTGATCATTGGAGAGATTATGGTAATGGTTCCGGGGGTTGCCATTACAAACGGCGTTCGGGACTCCATTGCGGGGGATTTAATATCGGGAATGGCCCGGGCGGGAGAGGCCTTGATTGTCGCCGTTGCCATTGCCTTTGGGGTAGGTTTTGCATTGAATTTATGGACTTTTCTGGGAGGAGGATTATAAAATGACCGTAGCATTGAAATTTGTTTATGCTTATATCGCCACGATTGGTTTTGCCGTGCTTTTTCAGGTTCCGAAAAAAACCTTGCTCCGATCAGGTTTCGCAGGAGCCTTTGGGTGGAGTGTTTTTAATATTATCAATCAGGAGTTTAACTCCGTAGTGGTGGCCACATTCCTTGCCGCCATGGTTCTGGCCATGATTGGAGAGCGGTTTGCCAGAACGGAAAAGCAACCCTTTACCGTATTTATCATTCCCGGGATCGTTCCCTTAGTTCCTGGAGTAGCCTTGTATAACACCATGATTGCCATTTTAGAGGAAAACTACAATCTGGCTGCAGAAGTGGGAAGCGAAGCGATTCTTATTGCCCTTGCCATATCAGGAGGGCTGACCATCGTCCTATCGGTGAATGCCTACCTTCGGAAAAAGCGAATGGCCCTTGCGGAAAAACGTGCCATTAAGATTCAAGAAAAAAAGAATAAACTGGTAAATGATCAAGATCTTGATCCGGAGGAACAGCAAAAAGAAATGGAAAAAACCAAACTGGAAGAGTATTATAAAGAGCAGTTTTTTGATGATGAGGTTCAAGATTATTCCAGTGATGAAGAAGAACAATAAATGACCATCCCATCATAGAAAGGAGGGCTACTATGGAAGAGAAGGCCTTAAAAGAACTGCGGGAAACCATTCGAAAAGAAGTAAAAGAAGCGATGCATGAGGAACACGCCTTGGCGACTAGTCAAAAAGATGTGTTAATTCTAGCCATTTATGCCGCGGAAATCATGGTTCGAAACGGCAGTGAAACCTACCGGGTAGAGGATACCATTATGCGAATCTGTAAATCCGAAGGATTGGACTTTGTTGAGGCCTTAGTAACCCCTACGGGAATTCTGGTCTCCATCGATCAAAGCCATTCTTCCCAACACCATATGCTCACCTTTAATAAACGGATTCAGAACCGTCTGATCAATTTAGAAAAAGTATCGGAAGTCAATGACTTTTCCAGGCGTTTTGTGGTCAAAGAAATGTCTGTGGAAGAAGGTATGGAGAGACTTCGGGAAATTGACAAGAAAAGTCTGCCCTATCGAATCACTACCCAGGCCATATTTGCGGGAATTGCCAGTGGATTTTTTATCCTGCTTGTCGGGGCCAATTTTCCGGAATTTATCAGTGCTCTGCTGAGTACCATTATTATGACTTTTGTGCTCGGGATTCTTCTCAAACGGGGATTCTCCTATTTTTTCACCCATCTGACCGGGGGTATGATTGCGGCGTCCTTGGCGATTCTGGCATCCACCCTGCACCCGGATATTCGGATGAATATTGTCATTATCGGAGGCATTATGGTAATGGTGCCGGGAGTGGCAATTACCAACGGTCTTCGCGATACCATAGCGGGAGATTTGATGTCGGGAATCATTCGTGGAGTGGAGGCTTTGGTTATCGCGGTATCCATTGCTTTCGGTGTAGGTTTTGTATTGAATATATGGAATGTGGCGCAGCGATTTTTATAGATGGAACAACGGTAAAAAAAGCTAGTGGAAGTGATGCGTATTGATAACTTAGAAGAACCGGCATGGACCGGGATCGTGTAAACTGGGAAATAGGATTCAATCGGATCAGCGTATGAAAACAAGCCAGGATTAGAAAAGATGAAATCATGTCTGGAGGAAATTATGGAACTTGAATCAATACTAACCAACCCCTTTATCTTAATGTTCGGCTGTATTTTTCTTGGCAAGTTTGTAGGGCTTGTGGAAATAAAAGGGGTCAGTCTGGGAAGCTCCGGAGGACTCTTTGTAGGCCTCGGAGTCAGTTACATAGTCACAAGGATCCTGTTAGGACAAAATCCGGATTTCGATACAGGACAGAATTTCATTTCCGGCGAGCTCTTCAGTCTTAGCTTGATTTTATTTATCGCCTCCGTTGGTCTGGCAGCTTCGAGAAATATTCGCTCGATTATTAAAAACAACGGGCCCAAGTTTATCCTATTAGCCTTTGCGGTTACGGGAACCGGAGCACTGTCTACCTTTGGGATGCTACAATTATTTCAAACCCAGGCCTTAGAAAGCGTGGTGGGAACTTTTTCCGGAGCCCTGACCAGTTCCCCCGGTCTTGCGGCAGCCATTGAATCCGCCAATAACATTGGCGGGCAGGAAGCTCTTGTGGGTCTGGGATACTCCATTGCCTACGTTCCCGGTGTGGTCATTGTCATTCTCTTTGTACAGATCTTAACGAAGTATTACCGGGAGCGAAATTTGCTCTATGAGGAGATTGGCCATGATCCGAAAAAAATCAAAATTTATGAAAAAGAAAAAAAGAAAGAACAGGCAGTACAAAAAAGACTGCTCCACCGTTTCAGCGTAACGGGATTTTCCCTGGTTTGTGCTTCCGGGGTACTGTTGGGAAGTCTTTCCATCCCCTTGGGAGAGACCCTGGGCGACTTTTCTTTGGGAGCCACGGGAGGGGTCCTGATTATGGCCCTCTTTCTGGGAGACCGGAAAAAAATTGGTCGGGTGAACTTTCAAATGGATGAGAAGGTCCTTGGGGTTACCCGGGATCTATCCCTGAAAATGTTTTTGGCCATTGTGGGACTGAACTACGGTTATGAGGCCGTCAATTTAATTGGAAGTACGGGAGCGGCCTTGTTATTGATTGGATCTGCCACGGGAATACTGAGTATTTTTATCGGATACCTTGTGGGAGCAAAACTGCTGAAATTAAAACCCTTGTATTTAATCGGCGGTCTTTGTGGAGGAATGACCAGTACCCCGGGTCTTGCGGCGGCTATTGAAGCCACGGATTCCAATGAAGTGGCCGTAGCCTATGGAGCCACCTATCCCTTCGCCCTGTTTTTTATGATCGTGTTCATCAACATGATTTTTCAAATATCCCAGATGTAGAGAGGAGTGTTAAACTTGAATATCCATGAGTATCAAGGAAAAGAATTGTTTCGAGCCTATGAAATCCCCGTACCGGCGGGATACGTTGCCTTTAGTATTGATGAGGCGGTAAGCGCAGCAAAAGAGTTGGACAGTGACATCGTCGTGGTAAAAGCCCAAATCCATGCTGGGGGAAGAGGAAAAGCGGGAGGCGTGAAAATTGCAAAAACCATGGAAGAGGTCCGTTCTTACGCCAAAGAATTACTGGGAAAAACCTTAGTGACCCATCAAACCGGAGAAGAAGGACAGGTCATTCAGCGCCTGTTGGTAGAAGAAGGCGTGGATATACAAAAAGAATACTACGTGGGCTTTGTATTAAACCGAGACACGGGCAGAGTAAGTCTGATGGCTTCCAAAGAGGGGGGCGTGGATATCGAGGAAGTGGCCGAAAATAGCCCGGAGAAAATTCTATACGAAGAAATTGATCCCTTAGTAGGGCTGACCGCTTTTCAGGGACGAAGGATCGCCTTTGGCCTTGGACTGCCGAAAAAAGCGGTAAAGCAAGGGGTAGACCTGTTTCAAAAGCTCTATAAATTGTATCAGGACACCGACGCATCGATCATTGAAATCAATCCCTTAATTATTACAACAGAAGATCAACTCATGGCCTTGGATGCAAAACTCAATTTCGATGACAATGCCCTCTATCGCCAGGAACGAATACGGGGCTATCGGGATGAATCGGAAGAGGATCCTAAGGAGCGGGAGGCAGCAAAGTATGATTTATCCTATATTGCCTTAGAGGGAAATATCGGCTGCATGGTAAATGGAGCGGGACTTGCCATGGCTACCATGGATATCATAAAACACTACGGCGGAACCCCTGCAAACTTCTTGGACGTAGGAGGCAGTGCCACCACGGAAAATGTATCCAATGCTTTTAAAATTTTGTTGTCCGATGAAAAGGTACAAGGGGTGTTTGTAAATATTTTTGGAGGTATTATGAAATGTGACGTCATTGCCACCGGAATTGTAGAAGCCCTGAACACCGTGGAAATGACCGTGCCTTTAGTGGTTCGCTTAGAAGGAACCAATGTGGACCAAGGCCGGGAAATTTTAAAGGACTCCACAGCAAGGGTCATCAGTGCTTTTTCCATGGATGATGGAGCGAAAAAAATTGTGGAAGCCACAAAAAACTTCAATAAAAGAACAGGATAAAGGAGGGAAACCTATGAGTATTTATGTCAATCAACAGACAAAGCTGGTCGTCCAGGGGATTACCGGATCTACGGCGAAATTCCATACAAAACTGATGAAGGAATACGGAACCGATATTGTAGCGGGAGTAAGTCCGGGCAAAGGTGGAGAAACCGTTGAAGGGATTCCCGTATTCAACACCATGGCGGAGGCGGTAAAGGAAACCGGTGCCAATGCTTCCGTAATATACGTTCCCGCAGCGGTGGCGGCGGATGCGATTTTAGAGGCCGCAGAATCCAAAATTGATCTGGTCATTTGTATTACGGAGCATATTCCCATCGGGGATATGATTAAGGTGAAAAGATACTTAGAAGACAAGGATACGGTACTGATTGGGCCCAATTGTCCCGGGGTAATTACTCCGGATCAGTGCAAAATTGGAATTATGCCGGGATACATTCATACAAAAGGGCATATCGGTGTGGTTTCCCGTTCCGGCACCTTAACCTACGAAGCGGTCCATCAACTGTCACAACTGGGCATGGGGCAATCTACGGCGGTGGGAATTGGGGGAGATCCGGTAAACGGAACCAGCTTTATTGATGTGCTTAAAGAATTCAATGAGGATCCCGAGACCCACGGGGTAATCATGATCGGAGAAATTGGAGGCACCCAGGAGGAAGAGGCGGCCAGGTGGATTAAAGAGAACATGCAAAAGCCTGTGGCCGGTTTCATCAGTGGGGTGACCGCACCTCCCGGGAAACGCATGGGTCATGCAGGAGCCATCATTTCCGGCGGGAAGGGTACAGCTGTGGAAAAAATCAACGTCATGAAAGCTTCGGGAATTGCGGTAGCCGATACCCCTTCCACCATGGGAGAGACTTTGGTGCGTCTTATGGAAAGCCTTAAAAAACAATAAAGACATATTGATGAAGAGTTATGGGCAGAGTCATTTATTGAAAGACATAGTCGCTTAAGATACGTGGTGTCGGGATCATACCCGCACCATTTTTTTATAGGATAAATAAAAAGGAACCGATTAAAAAAGACTTTTTTGAAAAAAAAGAAGGAATAGGAAAAGAAAAAATCGAATCTGTTAGGAAAGGTAGAATAATGAAGGGTATGATAAAATCAAAGAATAAAGAGGGAAAGGAGCAAAAGCATGAAAAAATATATAATGGCACTGGACCAGGGAACCACCAGTTCCCGAGCAATTTTATTTGATCAGGAGGGAAACAATATCGGCACCTCCCAATCGGAGTTTCAGCAGTTTTATCCAAAGCCCGGATGGGTGGAGCATGACCCAATGGAAATCTGGGGAACCCAAAGCGGGGTAGCCAGGCAAGTTTTAGAGGTTGCAGGCATCCGGCCGGAAGAGGTGGCGGCCATCGGCATCACCAACCAGCGGGAAACCACGGTGGTATGGGAAAAACATACGGGAAGACCGGTTTACAATGCCATTGTTTGGCAGTGTCGACGGACCTCGGGAATTTGTGACCAACTGAAGCGCCAAGGTCATGAAAAGATCATTCGGGAAAAAACCGGTCTGGTGGTGGATGCCTACTTTTCCGGAACCAAGATTCAGTGGATTTTAGATAATGTGGAAGGAGCGAGGAAGCGGGCAGAAAAGGGAGAGTTGCTCTTTGGCACCATTGACAGTTGGATTATTTGGAACTTAACCAGAGGCAAAGTACACGTGACGGATTACTCCAACGCCTCAAGAACCATGCTGTTTAATATCCACACCCTTCAGTGGGATGAAGAATTATTGGAACTGCTGAATATACCAAGGGCTATGCTTCCCCAGGTGAAGTCTTCCAGTGAGGTTTACGGAGTTACCGATGAGCGAACATTTGGAGGGGCAGAGATCCCCATCGCCGGAGATGCGGGGGATCAACAGGCAGCCCTTTTCGGGCAGGTATGTTTTGAAAAAGGAATGGCGAAAAACACCTATGGAACCGGTTGTTTTATGCTGATGAATACGGGTGAGGAACCGGTAAGTTCGGAAAATGGCCTGCTGACCACCATCGCCTGGGGTATGGGCGGGAAGATCACTTACGCCTTAGAGGGAAGTATTTTTAATGCAGGTTCTGCAATTCAGTGGCTTCGTGATGAACTTCGCCTGATCTATGATGCGGGGCAAAGCGAGTATTATGCCAATTTAGTAGAGGATACCAACGGAGTTTATGTGGTGCCCGCCTTTACCGGTTTAGGGGCACCCTATTGGGATATGTATGCAAGAGGCGCCATCCTGGGTTTGACCCGGGGGGTAAAACGGGAGCATATTGTGCGGGCAACCTTGGAATCCATCGCCTATCAAACCAAAGATGTGCTAAGGGCCATGGAGGAGGATTCAGGGATTAAGCTTAAGACCTTAAAGGTTGATGGGGGGGCTTCCGCCAATGACTTTTTGATGGATTTTCAGGCGAATATTATGGATGTTCCGGTCCAGCGCACCAAGATCTCCGAGACTACGGCCCTGGGAGCTGGCTATTTAGCCGGTCTAGCCGTGGGATTTTGGAAGGATCCACAGGAAATCGAAAAAAAATGGAGGATGGATAAGGAGTTTCCAAGCACCATGAAAGAGAGTGATCGAGTAAGGATGTACGGTAAGTGGAAAAAAGCGGTGGAACGTTCCAAGGCTTGGGAAA
>SLKF01000101.1 GCA_007134725.1 Clostridiales bacterium
AAAAAAGCCTAGGGGGCAAAAGCCGATTTTACAACTTTTGCCCCTAGGCCTTTGACCGATCTATAAAAAAATTTGATTTACAAAACAATTCTGTAGGATGGGATTCTTATGAGATCCTCTACTTATTATTTGGTATCAAAACCCATGGCTTCCTTCGTTTCCTCCACCAATTCCTGCATCAAATCCCGGACGGTGGTCATCTTGGTTATTCGGTAAGCATTGCTTCCCGCAAATACCAATCCCTGATCTACATCCCCTCTAACCGCTTTAATCAAAGCATTGGAAATACAGTAAGGCGTTGTCTTGGGATTGCAGGGAATTAAGCAATTATAACATTTTTCCACAGGGATTTTGTCGGTTTTAATTTTTTCCGTCAGTTGATTCACCACGGCTCTTCCCGGCATTCCCACAGGGCTGGTTACCAGCTCGATTTCTCCTTCTTTAGAGTGAATATAGGCGTCTTTAAAGTTTGGATGGGCATCGCATTCCTCCGTGGCTACGAACCGGGTTCCGATTTGTACTCCCGCCGCCCCTATCTTCAAGGCTTTTGCAATATCCTTACCGTCGAAAATGCCTCCTGCAGCGATAACAGGGATCTTCTTTTTGTATTTTTCTTCAAAGGGTTTTAGGGCTTCAATAACCTCTTCCACCAAATCATAGATGTTGGGTAAGGTGGGCTTTTCCAGTTGCTCCATGGAAAACCCCAAATGGCCTCCCGCTTCCGGACCTTCCACGACTACCGCATCGGGAGTCACCTGATGTTTTCGATCCCACATCTTTGCAATCAACCGCGCGGCTTTTCCCGAGGATACGATGGGAGCGATTTTCGTGTCACTTCCCGCCACAAGTTTGGGTAGTTCCGATGGCAGTCCTGCTCCGGATATGATAATATCCACCTTTTCTTCAACCGCAGCCCTTACCATGTCTTTATAATTTTGAATGGCTACCAGCAGATTCACCCCTAAAATTCCCTCGGGGCTGATTTCTCTTGCTTTTTGGATGTGCTTTCGCAGCCCTTGTACATTAGCGGTGTCATTATTCTCTTCAAAGCCCGGTTCATCAAAACCGATTTGGACTCCGGAGATTACTCCGATTCCTCCTTCGTTAGCCACGGTACCAGCCAGTTTTGAAAGGGATACGCCAACCCCCATTGCCCCTTGTATAATTGGATATTTTGCTACTAATTCTCCGATTTTTAAGTTTGGTAACTCCATGTTTTTCCTACCTTTCTATATATATATTGGTACTTCTATGAAAGTCTATTTTATTATACCATAAATTATGACTAAGTACTAAGAGTAAGTTTTATATTTTTATTTCTTTTTTCTTTAACACCCCATCCCTCTGAAAAAGTAGTGCCCACTGTTTCTTTTACTTTCTACGAACTTATGATAAACTATTAAGGATTATCTTCAGCTCCAACGGAGATAACCCTATTCTAAACTCCAATTCATCGAGGTGCCAACATGTATCTATTCAAAAGAATAGCCCCGGGTTTACTCTTAACCCTGGGGATCGCTTATATGTCACAAGTGTTATCCAATCTTCTTCCGGTGCATGTCATCGGTGCAGGGGTTGTCGCCCTCTTTCTCGGTATGCTTCTGAACCCTTGGGCTTCAACAAAAGAAGGCTTATACCCGGGGATTTCCTTTACCGGGAAAAAGATTCTGCGCTTTGCCATTATCCTTATGGGGATTTCCTTAAACTTTACCCAGGTCCTGGAAGTGGGTCGTTTTTCTTTGGTGGTCATGGTTTTTACATTGTTTGCCGCTTTTTTCGGCGGCTATCTGTTGGGTAAATTTTTAGGCCTTGACTGGAAGCTTTCCGGATTGATCTCTTCCGGAACAGGAATTTGTGGAGGTTCCGCCATCGCTGCCGTAGCCCCGGTCATCGGGGCAAAAGACCAGTTCATTGCCTATGCCATTTCCGCCACCTTCATTTTTGACGTATTTATGGTGGTGCTCTTTCCTCTAATGGGTCAGGCCTTAAATTTAAGTGATTTGGGATTTGGCCTATGGACCGGAACCGCCATTAATGATACTTCTTCCGTGGTGGCCGCGGGGTACGGATTTTCTGAAATTGCGGGGAATTACGCCGTGATCGTAAAACTGACCCGAACCCTTGCCATTATTCCTGTGGTCCTGATTTTTTCCCTGATCGCCAAGAAACACAAGAGCCCGAATGCTTCCGTTCAGTTGTTGGAAATTTTTCCCTGGTTTATTTTACTATTTTTGGCCATGGTGGGGTTGAATTCTACGGGATGGATCCCTGGGGAAGTGAGCAGTTTTTTAAGTACCTTAGGCCGTTTTTTCATGGTCATGGCCCTTGGGGCCATCGGCTTAAAAACCAATTTCAAAGAGCTCTCCAAGTCCGGCATCAAACCCTTACTTCACGGGATAACCATATCCACCCTTGTGGTGGTGGTCAGTTTACTGGTACAGTACTTCCTTGGAAGTCTGTAATTTTGAACTTGACAAGACAAAAAACCTCCTAACCGCTTTCATCCGCCGGTTAGGAGGTTATACACTTTATATGGTGGGACATACAGGACTTGAACCTGCGACTTTTAGCTTGTCGAGCTAACACTCTCCCAACTGAGTTAATGTCCCGGGTAACTATTAAATATATTGTACATAATTTTTTAACAATAGGCAAGGAAATTTTTATTTCCCCGATAATCCCATGTTATTCCCTGCAAACTTTCCAACAGTAAGGAAGTAATTTTTGCGCTATTTAAAATAAGGAGGCTAGTAGCATGTTTACCTTTACTAATGTTTGTTACAAAGATATTCTTTCGGTTCCCCATCTTATCATTCATGAAAAAGAAATCACCTGTATCGTCGGGGAGAGCGGCAGTGGCAAAACCACCCTCCTTCGACTGCTGAATCATTTGATATCTCCCGATAAGGGCTCTATTACCTTTCATGGGGAGAATCTTCTTTTCTTAGATCCTGTTGCTCTTCGCCGAAGAGTAGTGATGCTTCCTCAGACCCCTGTAATTTTTCAAGGAAGCCTTCAGGATAATTTGGCCATCGGTTTGCGATTTTCCCAGCAACCTTTGCCCGCTGAAAGTGTTTTCAAGGAAGTTTTGCAACGGGTGAAACTTGATAAGACCCTAGGGGAAGATGCGGAGAAACTATCCGGTGGAGAAAAACAGCGTTTAGCCCTCGGTCGGATTTTGCTTATGGAACCGGAGGTATTACTGCTTGATGAACCTTCTTCCGCCTTGGATGATGCCACCGAATCCTTGATTATGAAAATCTTTGTGGATTATGCCAAGGAGCAGAATAAAACCTTGATTATGATAACCCATTCGAAAGCCTTAGCAACAGACTTCGGGGATCGAATACTGGAAGTAAAGGGAGGGAACGTCTATGAATGGGATCATTGATTTAAGTGTTCTGCAAGTAGCCGCAGCTTACATTTTCATCCTGCTGTTAATGGTAATTCTTAAAGTCAAGGGGATTCCCCGAGAAAAAGAGGTGCTGATTGCAAGCATTCGAATGACTTTGCAGCTGATTCTCGTCGGTTATGTACTGGTATACCTCTTTGAGAGTATGAACCCCTTCTTAACGATCCTGGTGCTTGTGATCATGGAGAGTTTCGCCATATACAACATTTTTCAGCGATCAGGCCGACCCTTAAGCAATAGTTTAAAGAAGGTGGTGGCCCTTTCCATGGCCTTTGGAACCCTTTCAAGCCTGTTGTTCTTTTTATTTGTGGTCATTCGAATAGCTCCCTGGTATGACCCTCAATATTTTATTCCCATCGCCGGAATGCTGATCGGTAATTCCATGACCGGGATCTCTCTTGGGGTCAATCGCCTATTGGAGGGTATGAAAGAACGAAAATCCCTGGTGGAAGCCGCCTTAATGTTGGGGGCTACCCCGAAGCAGGCAGCCAAGGAAGTGGTGGATAGCGCCTTTGATTCGGCGATTTTACCCACCATTAATTCCATGGTGGGTATGGGCATTGTTTTTCTTCCCGGTATGATGACGGGACAAATCTTATCCGGAGTATCTCCCACCACGGCCATTGCCTATCAAATTGCCATCATGCTGGGAATTCTGGGCAGTGTTTCCCTCACGGTGATCCTGTTTGTACAGTTAGGCTATCAAAGTTTTTTCAATGATCGGGACCAACTAAAAACCGACTAGGCCATAGCCTAGTCGGTTTTTGTGGTTTTCTGCAGTTTTTTTCTCTATCGTATCTATAATAAAGAAAAAGCAATCAACAATCCGGCAATAATTCCCGCATTGGATAAATGACTATCCATTTTATGCCCTTGGGGAATCAGCTCATCATTAACGATGTAGACCATGGCTCCCGCCGCAAAGGCTAAGGATCCTCCGACGAAAACCGGGGAAATATTAAAAATCAAAAGTCCGATACCTGCACCTAAGGGCGTCATCAGTCCGGCTAGAAAAGTAAATAACAGGAGTTTCCCCGTAGTCACCCCTCCGGATTTCAAGGGTCCTGCAATGGCCAAGCCTTCGGGTATATTATGAAGGGCAATGGCTACGGCAATGGCCATACCCAGTTCCGGACTGGATTCAAGGCCGGCTCCGATGGCTAAGCCTTCAGGAAGATTATGAAGGGCAATCCCAAATAAAACCAAATATCCCGTTCGTAAAATCGGATTTTCCACCCGTTTTAAGCGTTCAGGATTTTCCACTTCCAAATCATCCGCAGCGGATAAATGAGAGTGGGGTACGACTTTATCCAAACCAAACATCATCAACACCCCTAGAACAAACCCGATAATGGTTATGGTCATGCTTCCCAGCTCCAAAGCCTCGGGCATCAGTTCAAATACGGATATTCCCAGCATAATTCCTCCGGCAAAACCCAGCAGGGTTGCCAATATTTTCTGCGACGGGTTCCCGAACAGTACCAGAACAAATACCCCCAGTACGGTTGAGACCCCTGCAACAAAGCTATATAATAGTGTTTGCATTCTGTGTTCCTCCTTTCTGTTTCCAAATTAAAAGTCTTTACAGTTGATACCCATAGTAGCGGGGTTTTAACAAATAAATATGATCATCCTTATCCAACTCATGGATTTATCATTGTAACAGTTTTTCAAACTCTTTTTCAGGAATCAAATCCCCGCCTGTCAGCCATGCAATATGAGTGGTTTCTTTGGTGTCTTCCCATAGTAGGGGCCCTAAAAGTCCGGCGGCGGCGGAAGGTTCAATTTTTACTTTTTCCCTTTGGTATAGGGTTTTCAGCAATAGCAATAGGGTTTCGTCTTCGATGGTATAGCCTCCATCAATTAATGTTTCCGAAAGATCCGATACCATTTTCGAGGGTTTTCCTACCGCCAGGCCGTCGGCTTCCGTGATATTATCAATTCCGTAGTCCTTGATGTGCAGTTTTTCTTTTTTCCCCGTCACAAGACCCAGAATCATACAGGGAGCATGGGTGGGTTCCACAAAATAGCATTGAACAAAATCTTTGAAAATGGTTTTGAGTCCAAAGGCAATTCCCCCGGGAGCACCTCCCACACCACAGGGCAGATACACCCTTAAGGGATGTTTTTGATCCACAGAAATCTTGTTTCTTTCTAAATCCTTTTTCAGTCTAAGGGCGGCGACACTATAACCTAGAAATAAATCCTTGGAATTCTCGTCATCGATAAAATGGGCTTTCTCATCACCCATACAAGCTTTACGTCCTTCTTCCACGGCTTTTCCATAATCCTCTTGATATTCCACAACCCGTGCCCCTTTTTCTCTTAGGAGATCTTTTTTCCATTGTTTTGCATCCCTGGACATATGCACCGTGACTTCAAATCCCAGGGTAGCAGAAATGATCCCAATGCTCAGTCCCAGATTTCCTGTGGAACCTACCGCAATTTTATACCGGGAGAAACGCTTCCGATAGGTTTCCTCTCCCAAGACTTCATAATTATCCTCTTCTGTGATCCATTGATTTTCCAGTGCGATGGTTTCTGCAAATTTTAAGACTTCGTAAATTCCCCCTCGGGCCTTAATCGATCCTGCAATCTTCAATTGATTATCACATTTCCCATAAAGTCTGCCTTTGATCTTTTTAGAATAGGTATGTTCCAAAGCGGTTTTCATAGCGGGTAATTCCACAAAGGGGGATTCAATAATTCCATCCTCTGTCTCGGGAAAATACTTGTATAGTAAAGGGGCAAACCGTTGAAGACGATTTTCAGCATCCTCGATGTCCTCAAATTTGAGACTAAAACCTTCTAAAACTTCTTTTGCCGACTTTTTCAGCGGGTTGTCCCAGATTATCGGCTGCAATTCTTTGATTTTTCGGATCATCCTTCTCATCCTCTCTATAATTTTTTTAGCATAACACATTCCTTGCTTACGTTTATTAGTGTACCCCAGAACAAGCTGTATTTCAATAATTTTTCCGGAATACCCTCCCATTAGAAAATATTTTTTATATGTGTTATACTTTTTATGAAAAAGCCTTGCATATACGTTATACTTATTCTATAATATAAGCTGTTATGCTTATAAAATCATTTTAATAATCCCATATTGGGAAACAAGGAGGATGTTATTCAGTGAGCACAAGGTATAAATATAATGGAAAACAAAGTTTTGATCAGGTAAAATCCCAGATTCGGGTAACCATTCAAACCGCTTTATATGGAAACAACGTGGAGCTTGTAAAAACCGTATCCCAAGCCCACCATTTAGCAAAAAACAGTCCCGGTACGATTGAACTCACAGGAATACCCGTATATGAACCGGAAAAAATCGGTCTGCAAGAGGGAACCAATGCCTTATTATTCAACGACGGTACTGCTTTCGGCCGATGCGCCGCAGCCCGAAAAATTGTAGGGGATCCCCAAGTGGATGTGACCGAGTATTCGGGACTCATTCGTGAGGCCATCTATAAAACCCGTTATCAAAAAATGTATCACGGCGAAGCCCTCGTGGGACTGGACCCTGAGTTTATGATTAAGGCTCATTTAATTCTTCCTGAAAACCATGAAAATATCCTTTATAGCTGGTTACTAAATTTTCAATACATTAATGAAAAGTATGCGGAAATGTACAAAGCTTCCAAAGAAATCCCGGAAGGGGATATCATTGTCTTTGCGGACCCGGACTGGTCCCATCCCGATCATCCCTACGGCCTTACCTTTTTCGATCCGGAGCACAACTGTGCCGTACTCTTGGGAATGAAATATTTCGGTGAATATAAAAAAGGAACCTTAACCCTTGCCTGGGGTACCGCTGCAAGAAACGGTTATGCGGCTTGTCACGGTGGAATGAAACGTTATAATCTGGAAGATAAGAAGTTTACCATTGCAGCCTTTGGACTTTCAGGATCGGGGAAATCCACCATTACCCACGCCAAACACGATAATAAATATGATGTCACCGTACTCCATGATGATGCTTTTATTGTGGATATTGAAAACAAAACCTCCGTTGCCTTAGAGCCGACGTATTTTGACAAGACGGCGGATTATCCCATGGGTTGTGAGGACAACAAATACATTCTAACGACCCAAAACAATGGCGCCATCAAGTATGATGACGGGAAGGTTTATCCCGTGACGGAAGATGTTCGAAACGGTAACGGACGGGCGATTAAATCCAAATTGTGGACAAAAAACCGGGTAGACCGCCTGGAAGAGCCGGTAAATGCATTATTTTGGATTATGAAAGACCCCACCTTGCCTCCGGTGCTAAAGGTTAAAGGAGCAGCCCTTGGTTCCACCATGGGTGCAACCCTTGCCACGTTTAGAACCTCCGCGGAACGACTGGCCAAGGGTGTGGATCCCAACCAGTTGGTTGCAGAACCCTATGCAAACCCTTTTAGAACCTATCCCTTAAGCATCGATTACTCCTTGTTTAAAACCTTAATTGCCGACGGGGTGGACTGCTATATTATCAATACCGGAGAGTTTATGGATAAAAAAGTAACCCCCAAAATCACCTTAGGGATTATCGAATCCATCGTGGAAAACCGTGCGGAGTTTAAGAAATGGGAACCCTTCGAAGAGTTTGAAATTATGGAAATTGAAGGCTTTGAAGCGGATCTTAAGGTGGATGATTACCGAAAAACCTTTAAGACCAACTTCTTTAAACGAATCCAATTCCTGGAGTCCCGACAAACGGAGAAAAACGGGGTGGATGAATTGCCTTCGGAAGCCTTAAAATCTTTATACCATATCATCTCGGAATTAAATTCTTTCGAAGAAGAAGATTCCTTAAAAGCTGTGTAACCGTTTTTACGACTTGTAAAGTCCTGTCAAAGAATTAAATGAAATTTCCTTTTACCACAAGAAAAGATCCTCTACTAAAACAGAGGATCTTTTCTTGTGGTGTTACTATTCTTCTTTCCGATGGGTTCTCATTATTAACTGGCTTTATAAAGCTCGCTGACTTCTTTTTGAATTTTGTCATCATTGATGTATTCGTCGAAACTCATTATTCGATCAACAATACCATTCGGGGTAATTTCGATGATCCGATTGGCTACGGTTTCAATGAATTTATAATCGTGGGAGCTAAACAACAAGGTCCCTTTGAAAGTATCCAATCCATTGTTTACCGCTTGGATGGATTCCAAATCCAAATGATTGGTGGGCTCGTCCAAAAGTAATACATTGGCTCCGGAGAGCATCATTCGTGAGAGCATACAACGAACCCGTTCTCCTCCCGATAATACATCGGTTTTTTTCATGGCTTCTTCTCCGGAAAACAACATTTTCCCTAAGAATCCTCGAATATAGGTCTCATCCTTTTCCTCAGAGTACTGTCTTAACCAGTCTACCAGGGATAGGTCCAAACCTTCAAAAAACTCACTGTTATCACTGGGTAAATAGGACTGGGAAGTGGTGGTTCCCCATTGATAGGATCCCGTATCCGCTTCGGTTTTCCCCATTAAGATTTCCATCAGGGTGGTTTTTGCCTGGGCACTTTCTCCCAGTAAAATCACCTTGTCCCCTTTTCGAAGGGTAAAGGAAATATTATTAAGGACTTTTTCTCCATTAATGGTTTTAGAAATATTCTCCACGCTGAGAATTTCCTTTCCCGCTTCCCGTTCAGGGTTAAATCCCACAAAGGGATATCGTCTGGTAGAGGGCTTAATATCATCAATATTAATTTTATCCAGCATTTTCTTTCTGGAAGTCGCCTGTTTGGCCTTGGAAGCATTGGAGCTAAACCGTGCAATAAAGCTTTGCAGCTCTTTTACTTTCTCTTCCTTTTTCTTGTTCTGGTCTTTCATCATTCTAAGAGCCAGTTGACTGGACTCATACCAAAAATCATAGTTCCCGACAAACATTTGTGCTTTGTTGAAATCAATATCCACCATATGGGTACATACGGTATTGAGGAAATGGCGATCATGGGAAACCACAATAACGGTTTTTTCATAGTCCATCAGGAAGTTTTCCAACCAGGTAATCGCTTTAAAATCCAAATGGTTGGTAGGCTCATCCAACAGCAAAACATCGGGATTCCCAAAAAGTGCCTGGGCGAGCAGGACCTTTACCTTATGAGAACCTTCCAGATTCTTTAATTGCTCCGTGTGTTGGTCCTTTGCAACGCCAAGACCCATCAGCAGTTTCTCTCCATTGACCTCCGCTTCCCAACCGTCAAGTTCCGCAAATTCCGCTTCCAATTCTGCCGCTCGAACGCCGTCTTCCTCGGTAAATTCCTCTTTAGCATATATCTCATCTTTTTCTTTCATAATCTGATAAAGTCTTTCATGACCCATCATCACAATATCCAGTACAACGTCTTCATCAAATTGATAGTGGTCTTGTTTGAGTACCGCCATTCGCTCTCCGGGAGTCATGGAAATCTGTCCGCTATTGGGTTCCACTTCTCCTGATAAAATCTTTAAAAAAGTGGATTTTCCTGCTCCGTTGGCACCGATCACCCCATAGCAGTTTCCCGGGGTGAATTTCATATTCACCTCTTCAAATAATTTCTTATCAGAAAATCTTAAACTTATATTCGTTACATTAATCAATCGAATTCCTCCATTACATTTTATCATTTTACACACTGCCTCTAGTATACTCTTTTATATCGTCTAGGTCAATCCTTTGTCAAGGATAAGAAGAGCCTTTGATCAGAAAAGCCCTTGATATCCCTGTTTCAGGCTATAAAATAAGAAAAGAGAAACCGTTTTTTCCCGGTTTCTCTTTTCAGTCCGTCTTTTATTTTTCCATAGTTACTACTCTACCGTAACACTTTTTGCCAGATTTTTAGGTTTATCCACATCGCAACCTCTAGCCACGGCAATATAGTAAGACAATAGTTGTAGGGGAATCACCGATAAGATCGGGGTTAACTCGTCAAAGGTATCGGGGATGGTTATTACCGCATCCGCCGTTTTGTAAATTTCCTGATTTCCTTCTTTTGCCACGGCAATAACATAAGCACCCCTTGCTTTAACCTCTTGTATCCCGGACAGCATCTTATCGTACACATGATCCTGGGTCGCTAAGGCCACCACTAAGGTTCCTTTTTCAATTAAAGCGATGGTGCCATGCTTCAGCTCTCCAGCAGGAATGGATTCTGAATGAATGTAGGAAATCTCCTTTAATTTTAAGGATCCCTCTTTGGCCACGGCATCATCAATCCCCCGACCAATGTAAAAAGCACTGGTGTTATTGAATTGCTCATCGGCTAAAAATTGAATGTCTTTTTTATACTGTAGTAAGGCTTCCGCTTTACCAGGAAAGGCTTTTAATTCTTCAATCACCTGATGGTACCGTTCTTCTTTTAAGGTGCCTCTTTTAAGTCCCAGATCCAGGGCGATGGTATAGAAAGCCACTAATTGGGTAATATAGGCCTTCGTGGATGCTACCGCAATCTCCGGGCCTGCCCAGGTATAATACACATCGTCGGCTTCTCTGGAAATACGGCTACCCACCACATTGGTAATGGCCATGGTTCTTGCGCCTCTGGCCTTGGCTTCCCGAAGGGCGGCTAAGGTATCTGCAGTTTCTCCCGATTGACTTACGGCAATAAATAAGGTTTTATCCGTAACGAAGGGATCCCGGTATCGAAACTCCGAGGCTACATCCACTTCCACAGGAATTTTTGCAAACTTTTCCAAGGCAAACTTCCCGATCAAGCCTGCATGATAAGCTGTTCCGCAAGCTACCACCATGACTTTATCAAAGTTTTCGATATCCTCTTTGGTCAAATTGAACTCTTCAATTTCAATAAATCCTTTTTCATTCAGTCTTGGAGATAAGGTGTCTTTAATGGCTTTGGGCTGTTCATGAATTTCTTTCATCATAAAATGTTCATAGCCGTCTTTTTCAGCAGAGGCCACATCCCAAGTTACCTGATACGGTTCTTTTACTACTTCTTGACCCAGTTCATTAAATATTTCGATGCTCTTTTTCGTTAGCACCGCCATTTCCCCATCCTCTAAGAAATAGACTTCCCGGGTATGTTTTAACAGCGCGGGTATATCCGATGCGATAAAGTTTTCATCTTCGCCGATTCCCACCACTAAGGGACTGTCCTTTCGAACCGCTACCAGCTTTTCCGGTTCATTTTTGCTGATGACGCCGATGGCGTAAGCCCCTTCCATTTTACTGGTGGCTCGCCGTACGGCTTGGATCAGATCTCCTTCATAAAAGTAATCCACTAAATGAGCAATGACTTCCGTGTCGGTTTCCGTTTTGAAGACCTTTCCCGCTTCTGTTAGCCATTCCGTAAGCTTTCCGTAATTTTCAATAATCCCGTTATGCACCACGGCAATGTGACCATCCATGGTGGTGTGAGGATGGGCATTTAAGTCGTTAGGCTCTCCGTGGGTGGCCCACCGGGTATGTCCGATCCCTAAAGATCCTCCCATAGGATTTTTATCCAAATGATCCTCTAAGACCTTTAGACGCCCCTTATACTTTTGAACGCCAATTTCTCCATTATTATAAATGGCCAGTCCCGCCGAATCGTATCCTCTATATTCTAACTTCTGAAGTCCTTCTACTAAAATGGATGATGCTTGTTTATCTCCGATATATCCTACAATTCCACACATATGTTTTCTCCTTTTTTTTCATTTTCATCACCACGGTCTCTCTGTCCCCTGAATCACTTCAAGGTTTTAAAAACCGGTTTCGGTCGTGACCGACCGCAGGGCATCCGCCGATCCATCGATAAACCCTGTTCCTCGTCAACTTAAATTCCTTATGGATTTTTAAGTCCTGGCGCTTTGGACAATGGTTCTTAGTTCTCTCATTAGTTTTTTAATCCATATTCCTTCTTTAACAGTTACTATACCTATGGCCTCACCTCCTAGATAGGATAGAATCCGGGATTTCCTGCACTGAAAACCCCGAGTCCTGACAACCTGCCTCTTGATCGAATTATTAAAACTGTTTTTCAATTAATCCGGCGATTTTTTGAGCAAATCCCTGAATCTGTTCTAAATTTTTCCCTTCAATCATTACCCGTACTAAGGGTTCTGTACCGGAAGGCCTTACCAAAACCCGACCTTCATCATTGAGTACCTTCTCTACTTTTAGGATTTCCTGTAAAATCATATCGTTTTTCATTAAAGAATCCTTATATTCATTAGGTACTGTGGCATTCACCAAGGTTTGAGGAAATTTTTCCATCATGGAGGCTAACTTCGATAAGGGCTCCTGCTTATGCTTGATAATCTCCGCAAGCTTCAAAGCACTGAGCAGGCCGTCTCCCGTAGTGTTATGATCCAAAAATATCAGATGTCCCGACTGCTCTCCCCCCAGGGAGTAGCCTTCTTCTTTCATTTTTTCCAGCACATATCGGTCTCCCACCTTGGTTTTCTCCAGTTGGATGCCCCTTTCCTTCAAGGCTAATCCCAATCCGATATTGCTCATGACGGTAGCTACTACGGTGTCTTTTTTCAGGGCTCCTTTTTCTTTCAAAAAGCTTGCGCAGATGGCCATGATTTGGTCCCCATCCACCACTTCTCCCTTTTCATCCAAGGCAATTAACCGGTCCGCATCCCCGTCAAAGGAAATTCCAAAATCACACTCATTTTCCACCACTACATCCTTTAACACTTCCGGGTGGGTGGAGCCGCAGTGATCATTGATGTTTTTTCCGTTGGGTTGATCGTTGATGACAAATACTTCCGCTCCTAAATTTCTAAAGGTTCTTGGCGCCACTTTATACGCTGCACCATGGGCGACGTCCATGGCAATCCGCATACCCTTGATGTCTTCTTTTATGGTAGCCGCCACAAAATCCCCATAAAATCTTTCCGGGTCTTCCATCTCAATTAGTCTTCCGATTCCGTCCCCGAGGGGTCTCTTGTCCGTAGTTTTGTTTTTGAAAATGTAATCCTCGATTTCCCCTTCGATTTCATCCCGTAGTTTAAAGCCCTGATGATTGAAGAGTTTTATTCCATTATATTCATAGGGATTGTGGGATGCGGAGATTACCACGCCCATATTCGCCTTAAGTTTTCTTGTGGCATAGGCCACAGCCGGTGTGGGAATCACCCCTAAGGTGATGACCTCTACTCCCATGGCTAAAAAACCGGAAACCATGGCAGCTTCCAAGAGATCACCGGATATTCGAGTGTCCTTTCCGATGACCACCGTACCCTTCTTCTCTTTAATAAATATCTCCGCGGAAGCCTTGGCTAATTGATTCGCAAGTTCCGGCGTTAAGTCTTTATTGGCGATGCCTCGAACCCCATCGGTTCCAAATAATTTTCCCATACGTTAATACCTCCATATATTCTGTTTGTCTTCTCCTATAGATTCGAACGTTGATTTCTCAAATAATGCATTTGTACATTTCCATTTAGCACTGTGCTCATTATTTTATCATAATTAAAAAATTAACTCAATCACTGATTACATCTCTTGGGAAGCTCTTTTCCTTTTTCTTAGAATTATCGATTATATACGACATCATTCGACAAGGAAGTCGCTTTTTATCTTCTTCTATAGTATAATGAATAACAAATTTCAAATCAAGGAGGGGTTCTATGGACCTGCTAAAAGAAAAAATTCTATCGGAAGGCCATGTAAGAGACGGAAATATTTTAAAGGTGGACCGATTTTTAAATCATCAACTGGATATTCAACTACTGAATCAACTGGGAACGGAATTTCATCGAAGATTTTCCCATCTTCCCGTGGATAAGATCTTAACGGCGGAGGTATCCGGTATTGCCATTGCCGCCATTGCTGCTCAGTATTTTAATGTGCCCGTGGTTTTTGCCAAGAAATTGGAATCCAAAAATTTAGATCCCGATACCTATGAAGGGGAAGTTTATTCCTATACCAAAGAGAAAACCTATAAAATCCGGGTTTCAAAACAGTATATGTCCCCGGGGGAAAACATTTTAATACTTGATGATTTTCTTGCCAACGGGGAAGCCATGAAAGGTTTAATGGAGATCATTGAAGGGGCAAAGGCCCATTTAGTAGGCGCCGGTGTGGTTATTGAAAAAGGCTTTCAACCGGGAGGAGCGGAACTTCGGGCAAAAGGCATTTTACTGGAGTCTTTGGTGATTATTGATTCCTTAGCCAATAACGAAATCACTTTCCGATAATTTCACAACAAATTGATTACCATTCTTTACTAATTCCCTATGAATTTTATATCGATATGTTATAATTTTAGTAATGCCAAGCATTCGATTCTAAAAGGAGGTTATTGATTTGCCATCACTTTATTCATATTACTCGTTAAAAGGACATCCTATAATCAATCGACTGGTTATGCCCCCTATGGTCTGTTTTAATTGGTCCGACGAAAATGGTTTTGTTACCGATGAGCATATCCAACATTACAAAAAACGGGGACTCGGTCAGGTCGGTTTGGTGATTGTGGAGGCCACGGCAATTTCTAAGATTGGTCGCTTAGCCCCTAGTCAATTGGGCATTTGGGATCATGATCAGGTCGAGGGTCTTGCTAAGATTTCTGAGGCCATAGGAACCCAAGGCACAAAATCCTTACTGCAAATTCACCATGCGGGAGATAAGGCTCCAAAAAGTGTTGCCCCGGAACCCCTTGCTCCTTCAACCTACGATTTACAAGATGGACGCAGTACAAAAGCCCTTACCCTGGGTGAGATTAAAGGGATACAAAAAGAATTTTTACTGGCAGCGCTCAGAGCCGAAGAAGCCGGTTACGACGGCATTGAAATTCACGGAGCCCACGGCTATTTAATCAATCAGTTTTTATCCCCGTTAACCAATCTTCGAGAGGATCTTTATGGGGGCAGTTTTCAAAACCGTTTACGCTTTGTCCGGGAGCTTTTAAGCTTATTAAAAGATAACCTTCCGGATAATTTCATCATCGGCTACCGCCATGGAGGCAATACGCCGACGTTAGCTGAAGGTATTGAAATATCCAAGGAACTGGAAAAAATGGGGGTAGACCTTCTTCATATTTCCGCAGGAATCGCAACAGAAGAAGACCTTCCGAAACCACCGGAAGACTTTCCTTATAGCTGGATTGTTTATAGCGGTGTGGAGACGAAAAAACAAGTGAATATTCCCGTGATTGTGGTGAACGGCATTCGAACTCCCGAGGAAGCAGAGCCGCTAATAGAAAAAGGCCTTACGGATTTTGTTGCGGTGGGCCGCGGATTGTTAGTGGACTCCCAGTGGGTCCTCAAAGGGGAAAAAGGCCAATCCGTAAACCCCTGTCTTCGATGTAAACCACGGTGTTTTTATATGATTGACGGTAAAGAATGTCCCCAATATTCCAAAGCTTAATATAAATAGAAAGAAATAATGGTAAGAAAGTAAAAGTATGAAAATAACAGCATGAAAAAAGCAAGGATCTTAAGGATCCTTGCTTTTTTCTATTCTACATTTCCCGTAGAATTTGTGTACCCAGCACAAATTCTATTTTTCAAATACTATCTTACTGATTCCGCACCTTTTTCCAATGCATCTTTATTCAGTGGTACTAAATGTTCCTTGGCCGGTCCGAATACTTTTTTCAATGCTTCGATCACGGAATCTACCTTTACCACTTTGGAGATTTCCAAGTAGGCACCGAGCATTACCATATTGGCAACCTTGGCATTCCCAAGATCATTGGCAATTTCATTGGCCTTAATATAAAACACTTTCACATCATCCCGTGTGGCTTTTTTCTCAATTAAGGATGCATTAATTAAAAGATTTCCATCTTTTCGAACATCTGCTTCAAACTTGTCCAATGAGGGAAGGTTCATAACAATTGCTGTGGTTGCATCATTGTTGATAATTGGAGAGCCTACCTGCTTATCGGATACGATGACCGCACAGTTTGCCGTACCTCCTCGCATTTCCGGTCCATAGGAAGGTAACCAGGAAACGTTCTTATCTTCAATCATTCCTGCGTAGGTTAACAGTTGGCCCATGGACATTACTCCCTGTCCACCGAATCCGGCCATGATAATTTTTTCTTCAGCCATATTATTTTACCTCCTCTGGTGTTCTAAAGTTTCCAAGTGGAAAGTATGGAATCATATTTTCTTTCAACCAAGTCAGTGAGTCCACCGGTGTAATTCCCCAGTTTGTAGGACAGGTGGAAAGCACTTCCACAATTCCGAATCCTAATCCGTCAATTTGTACTTGGAAAGCTTTCTTAATCGCTTTTTTAGCTTTTCGAATGTTCGGAACATCGTGTACCGATACCCGTTCAACAAAAGCTGCTCCGTTAATAGTTGCAAGCATTTCAGAAACCTTTAAGGGCATTCCTGCAGTGGCTTGGTCTCTACCATAGGGAGACGTAGTTGCCTTTTGTCCGATTAAGGTCGTCGGCGCCATTTGTCCACCGGTCATTCCATAAATTGCATTGTTTACAAAGATTGTTGTGAATTTTTCCCCTCGATGGGCCGCATGAACAATTTCTGCGGTACCGATGGAAGCCAAATCCCCATCTCCCTGGTACGTAAATACCGTATGGTTCGGTAATACTCTTTTAATTCCCGTTGCTACTGCAGGCGCACGACCGTGAGCCGCTTCATGCATGTCACAGTTAAAGTAGTCATAGGCAAGTACTGAACAACCTACCGGCGCTACCCCTACCGTTTTCCCAAGAACTCCTAGCTCGACTAAGACTTCTCCTACGAGTTTGTGAATAATCCCATGGGTACATCCCGGACAATAATGGGTTTGCTTATCCGTTAATCCTTTAGTTTTTTCATATACTACAGCCATTATTTGACACCTCCTAAGATTTCCTTAGCTTTTTCAATAATATCCTCAGGAACAGGAATCATTCCACCGGATCGTCCGTAATGGTATGCAGGAAGTCTTCCTTCAATGGCGATTTTTACATCATCGATCATTTGTCCTTCACTCATTTCTACAGACAATAATGCTTTCGTTGAAGCCGGTACATTTTGAATGGCTTTCATCGGGAAAGGCCATAAAGTGATCGGACGAATCATCCCTGCTTTAATCCCTTCTTCTCTTAAGGAATCCACAACATTTCTTGTAATTCTTGCGGTGGTTCCATAGGCCACAAAGACCAGTTCCGCATCTTCCACTTTATAATCTTCATGTCGAACTTCTTTTTCTTCCATTTCTTTATACTTTCTGGAAAGCTTCTGGTTGTGCTTTTCCAATTCTGCGGGATCCAACGCTAAAGAGTTGATAATATTGGGCTTTCGCTCTTCATTGGTACCGGTTGTGGCCCAGTCTTTTGACGGTAACTCCCGTTTTTTAAGTTCTTTGAATTCTACGGGTTCCATCATTTGTCCAATCATTCCGTCCCCTAGGACGATAACCGGATTTCGATAATAATCCGCAACATCAAAGGCTTCCATAACTAAGTCCACGGCTTCTTGAATCGTGGCCGGAGCATATACTAAATGTCGATAGTCTCCGTTTCCTCCCCCTCTAGTGGATTGAAAGTAATCCGCTTGAGATGGTTGGATGCCTCCAAGTCCGGGACCTCCTCTTGAGATATTTACAATTACGCAAGGCAGTTCCGCTCCTGCAATATAAGAAATTCCTTCCTGCTTTAAGGCCATACCGGGAGAAGAAGAACTGGTCATACATCGAGCACCAGCACCGGCAGCCCCATAAATCATATTGATTGCCGCTACTTCAGATTCCGCTTGAACAAATGCGCCTCCTTCAATATTCGGTAATTCCCTTGACATATATTCCGGCACTTCATTTTGTGGAGTAATAGGATATCCGAAGAAAAACTTACATCCTGCTTTAATCGCAGCCGCTCCTAATGCTTCGTTTCCTTTCATTAACATTTTAGCCATTATTTATTCCCTCCTTACAATTTTTTGGATTATTTTTCTCTCTCTACTGTAATAACAGAATCCGGACAAATTGTTGCACAGTTGGCGCAACCAATACATTTATCCATCTCTTTTACCGTTGCCGGGTGATAACCCTTTGCGTTAATTCTCTCTTTGTCCATCACCACAATGTTGACAGGACATGAGGTCGTACAAAGCTCACAACCTTTACAAATATCTTCATTAAAATACACTTTACCTTTTGCCATTGTTTTACCCTCCCTTGATTTACATCCAATTTTCTCGCATATACATCTTTATGGGGAAAATTTCCCCTTCTATGTCAGAAGGCAACATTTTTGCCACCTCTTCAATAGCCACAACATATTTGATGGGAACCTTCAGCTTTTCAGCTGCTTTTTTGCAAAGTTCCTGACCCTTTAAGACTTCTTCTACGGTTGTATCCCGTAATAGATGGGTATTGTTGATGATCCCCGTCACTTTTGCCTTCGCGGTTTTTTCGATGGCATAGACGTGCCGAAGAATCCCTTCCACCGTGGAAGTTTGCCCCCGATTTGCATTCACTACACAGAACATATCATAGTTCCCCTCAGTAAAGTACTCTTCATAGCGCCCCAGGGTTCTTGCTCCTGCTGAGTCTCCCCCTACATCCAGAATTACCTGGGTATCCTCACTTTGCAGGGGTCCTAAAACCCCTCCGGAGACTGCAGGAAGATCCGAGCCAGAGCCTTTAATACTACTCCCAATCACAGTTATTCCCTTCTCTGTGAGCATCTCTTCCCGTTCCCGGGACCGAAAATAAGGATTTACCACATCCAGGTCTGCCAAGGATACTTTATCAAATACTTCTTTTAGTTTAATGGCATAATTAACGGAAAACTCGGTTTTCCCACTGCCGTAATGTCCAATGATGATTCGAATTCTATTATTTTTCACTAGTACCACCTAACTGTATCGTTTCGCATCTTCTTCTCCATTGAGTACCCGAAGTCCACCTTGTGCTAAGGCAATCATTTCATCTTCCCCGGGATAAACCAACACTTTAGAGATAAAGAATACACGGTCTTCAATCCATTTTACAAACATCTTATCATAAGCGATGCCTCCGGTAAGTACGATTCCATCCACGTCGCCTTTTAATACCGCTGCAGCGCTGCCAACTTCTTTGGCTACTTGATAAGCCATGGCTTTGTATACAATTTCTGCATTTTTATCGCCATTTTCTATCATTTCTACTACTTCCCGTCCATCATTGGTATTTAAATAGGCCACCAGACCCCCGTTACCGGTAATCATTTTTTTAATTTCTTTATGGGTATATTCCCCTGAGAAACAGAGTTTTGCCAAGTCTCCAACCGGCAGTCCTCCGGAACGTTCCGGAGAAAATGGGCCTTCTCCATCCAAAGCATTGTTCACATCAATAACCTGTCCTTTTTCATGGGCCCCAATGGAAACCCCGCCGCCTAAATGGACAACAATAAGGTTTAAGGCGTTATAGGCTTTCCCCAAGTCTTTTGCCGCTCTTCTTGCTACGGATTTTTGATTCAAGGCATGGAAAATACTTTTCCTCTCAATTTCCGGCATTCCGGAAATTCTGGCAATATCGTGCATTTCATCTACCACCACGGGGTCTACAATAAAGGATTCGATATTTAGCTGTTCGGCGATTTCATAGGCTAAAACCCCACCGAGATTCGATGCGTGCTCACCAAGCACCCCAACTTTTAAGTCTTTTAACATATTTTCATCCACCCGGTAGGTTCCGCCGGCGATGGGTTTTAACAGTCCGCCACGGCCGACAACCGCTGCAAGCTTGGTTAGGTTGATTCCTTTTTCATTCAGGGTCTCTAATATAATGTTTTTTCGAAACTCGTATTGATCAAAGATCGTCTCGAATTTTCCAATTTCTTCAGAAGGGTGTCTTAAGACCTCTTCAAATACCGGCTTTTCATCATCAAAAATCGCTATTTTCGTAGATGTGGAACCGGGATTGATGGTTAATATTCTTTTTGCCTCGTTCATTATTTCACCTCTTTTTAGATTTCAATGCTTCTTTATTCTGTTTGCTTTCTTAAGTACGCAAAATATTATTTACTTAACAACGAAGACTCTTATTTATCAAAGAATTCTGCAGCGCATAACACGCCGAGGGCAATTGAATACAGCTTTGCTTCATCACTGTCGGCTCTGGATGTTAGTATGATTGGGGCTTTTGCTCCCACAATTACTCCCGCATTTTTTGCTTTTCCGAAATAAATCATGGATTTATACAAGACGTTACCGGCTTCAATATCTCCGGCGAGTAAAATATCCGCATCTCCCGCAACCGGATGGTCAATTCCTTTAATTTCTGCGGCTTTTTTTGATACGGCATTATCCAGTGCTAAGGGTCCCCCCACAATACAGTCTTTTATTTCTCCACGTTCATTCATTTCCTGTAAAGCTCGAGCATCCATGGTGTCCGGCATTTTTGGATTCGGCTTTTCTTTGGCACAAATCACAGCTACCTTAGGCATCTGGATATCTAGGGCTCTTGCTACAGGCACCACATTATTGATTAAAGCTTTTTTTCCTTCTAAATCCGGGGCAATGGTCATTGCCGCGTCGGTTACTAAATGCATTTTGTCAAAACCCGGTACTTGGAAAAGGGCAACATGGGATAAAGGGTTTCCGGTTCGAAGACCAATTTCTTTATCTAATACCGCTTTAAGAATGATCGATGTATCCACTAAACCTTTCATTACCATATGGGCTTTACCGGTTGATACTAACTCTACAGCTTTTCTGGAAGCCGCTACCATATCCGGTTCATGAACAATCTCATACTGAGAAAGGTCGATATGCTCTTGTTCAGCGTTGGCTTTGATCTTTTCTTCATCACCTACTAAAATCGCTTCCACAATACCCACTCTTTTCGCTTCATCAATGGCTTTTAAGGCGTCCAAATCCTCCGCACAGGCAAGGGCTACTTTTTTAGGTCCTCTTTTTTTCGCAATCTCCAGTAATTCGTCAAAGTTTTTAATCATTTACATTCACCTCTTCTTCGTAAATTTTAGATTCTTCTTCTCCCTTTAACACTCTTAGGGCTCCTTCATTTAAGGCTTTCATTTCATCTTCTCCGGGGTAGACAAAAAATGACCCGAGAAATCCTACGTGTTCCTTAATCAGATTCATTAAATAATCGGAATGGGCAATGCCTCCGGTAACTACCACTGCATCAATTTTCCCTTCCAGCACCGTAGCCATACTTCCAATTTCTTTGGCAATCTGATAACCCATGGCATCGTAAATGAGTTTTGCTTTCTGATCTCCCGCTTTCATCCTCGCTTCTACTTCCCGGGCATCGTTCGTACCCAGATAGGCACTCATGCCACCCTTACCTCGAAGTTTGCCTTTTAAGGTTTTATGATCATATTCTCCGGAAAAACAAAGTTTAGCCAAATCCCCCACAGGCAATCCCCCGGTTCGTTCCGGAGAAAAGGGTCCCATTTCATTGGCGTTATTGTAATCTAAAATTCTTCCTTCTTTCACCGGTGCTACGGAAATTCCGCCCCCTAAATGAGCTACCACCAGGTTTACCTCTTGAAAGGTTTTTCCCAGTTCATTGGCAACCCGATGTCCCACGGCTTTAATATTAAGGGCATGTCCGAGAGATCTTCTTTGGATCTGAGGGATTCCAGAAATTCTTGCTTCGTCGGTGAACTCATCCACCGCAACGGGATCCACAATAAAAGAAGGAATGCCTTCTTCATCCCCGATGGCTTTGGCAATAAGGCCTCCCAGGTTTGAAGCATGTTCTCCCTGATAACCTATTTTTAAATCTTTCACCATGACTTCCGTCACCTTGTAAGTGCCGCCGGGCATAGGTCGCAGCAACCCCCCTCGACCGACTACCGCTTTTAATTCCTCTTTTTTTATGCCGTTGTCCGTCATCCAGTGGAGGATATTATTTTTTCGTAGTTCATACTGTTCCGCAATGTTTTCATATTTTTCCAGTTCTACCGTTGAGTGATCAATCGAGTTTTTCATCACCGATTCTTCTTCTTGGAAAAGAGCTACCTTCGTAGAAGTAGAGCCGGGATTAATGGCCAGTACATACTTTTTCACAAATTTCACCTCTTTCGTAGACTTAATTCATTCCATACCTATATAAGAAGCAACTAGTATGCCAAGTTTCATCTCTTTGGGGTTTTATTTTTAAACCCTGTTATTCAAGGATTCCCATAGGTTTTAAAAAGTTCCAAAGAAAATAATCCTAGCCCATTTCTTCGACCGTGCAATTAATTGCATCTAAATAACGAAAAAAATTGCACTTAGCATGCAATTTTTTTCATTATTCATAATTTGTGCTTTTCCATTTTATAATACAGGTTTCGAAGGGATAGTCCCAGGGCTTTTGCTGTAGCGCTTCTATTTCCTTTCATCTTTTGTAAAGTATGATGGATCACTTTTTTTTCTTCCTTTGCCAAGATTTCTTTCAACGGCTTACCCACTTCTTGATCCATGGTTTCTTCATCCAAGGAGCTCTCTTTCTCAAGAACTTCCCCTTCATCATTATCAAAAAACTTCGGCAAATGCTTTTTCAAAATCAATCGCTCCTGATATTTAATATTAACCAAGGTTCTTCCAATGAAATTTTGCAGCTCCCGAACATTTCCCGGCCAGTCATATTTTTTCAGGTGGTTTAAGGCTTCTTCTGAAATCTCATCCACATTTCTTCCATATTCTAAATTAAACTTCTTAACCAGGTACATAACCAAAGGATACAGGTCCGCTTTTCGTTCTCGCAAAGGGGGTATTTCAACAGGAAAAACATTTAATCGATAGTACAGGTCCTCTCGAAATGTCCCCTTTCGCATCAGGTTTTCCAGATGTGCATTTGTAGCCGCAATTACCCGTACATCTATGGGAATGGACTTTGTTCCTCCCACCCGCATAATTTCCTTTTCCTGTAATACCCGAAGAAGTTTTACCTGGGTGCTTATGGGGATTTCCCCGATTTCATCCAGGAATATGGTTCCTCCATGGGCTTCTTCAAAGAGTCCGATCTTTCCACCTTTTATGGCACCGGTAAAAGCCCCTTCTTCATACCCGAAAAGCTCACTTTCCAGTAAACTTTCACTAATGGCGGCGCAATTTACCCTTACGAACTGATTGTATTTCCGCTCGGAAAGGTTATGAATGGAGTGGGCAAAAAGCTCTTTTCCCGTTCCGCTTTCTCCTCTCAATAAAACCGTCACCGGAGTAATCCCCGCTTTCTTTGCTTTTTCCAGTACCTGAATCATTCTTTCATCCTTGGCAATAATATCGTCAAAGGTATACTTTGCTTCCAGTTTTCGAATGATTTTTTTCGCTTCCGTTAACTCCTTTGTCAGGCTTTTAATATCGGTAACATCGTGAAGTACCCCGACGCTCCCTTTCAACACCCCATCCACAATGATCGGTGCTGCACTGGATATCACTTCCCGTTTATGTTTTCCTACCCGAAGTCGCGTTCTTTTGGCCGCTTTTTTTGTGTGTAAGACTTCCAAATGAACACTTTTTCCTTCCACAATATCATTTACGGTGTGTTTCCCAATGATTTCTTCTTCTTTGAGTCCCGTAAGATCCGTATATGCGGGATTTACCATAACCACAATTCCCTTTTCATCACATACGGATATGGCATCCTGGGTTGCATTAAAAATGGCTTCCAGCATACTTTGCATTTCTTTTAACTGATAGATTTCATAATTTAAATCCGTCATTTCCGTAATGTCTCGAAATATGGCTATGGCACCGATAATTTTACCTTCATCGTCTTTTACCGGCATGCGACTGGTAATGATGATGGTGTTTCCCAGTGCCTGCCTGCGATTCAACTCTGATTCTCCGCTTTTAAGAATCTGGGGCAGTCGGGTTTCTTTGATGAAGTCCCCCACTTTTTTATTCATTACTTCCGATGCAGCATACCCCGTAATCTTTTCAGCCGCTCGATTAAATAGGGTGATTTTTTCATCATAATCCACAGCAATGATTGCATCATTCGTACTTTTTAAGATTACTTCAATTTCTTTTTTCAAATCCTCACCTCGAGGCTCAATTTTTAATTGTTGTTTTCTTCATCATCTTCATTGTTTTCTTCATCTGCATTGTTTTCATCTTCTGCATTTTCGCTTTCCCCTTCAGGATCTTCTTCATTTTCACCATTTTCTTCATCTTCCACAGCTCGTCTTAATATTTCCAGAGAGACTTCCCCGGGTTCCAGCCTTATTTCCACAGATTGATCTGCCACTGCATTTAAGCCTTGAATCGCGGGTTCTATACTATGGATCCCGGGGGCCAACCCTTGCAAATTTAATGAGATCATCAGGGTTGGTCGGTCCAGGTTTTCGATAATATCTTCAGGCCCTCGTAAGGTGAGGGTGAATAATGCAGGCAGGTCCTCTTCATTGATATAAAGACCCGCACCTAAATTTTCAATCTGTATCTCATCAGCGGATATTTCATATTCTTCTTCGATCACCTGGGAAACCTCAATTTCTACGGTAATGGTTCTTTCGTTATAAAGGCTAATCCCCTCGGGGAGCATTAATTCGACTTCTATGCTTTCACTTTCTGTCAAGTCCGACCGCTCAATTAACTCCGTCTCAATCCGTGTCAAATTCTCTAATTGATTTTCTGGTCCTTGAATCATAATGCTTCTCGGGCTAACCCTTGTATTTCTAATAACGTAATCCTCTGCTGCTTCAATATCCAAGTTCATTTCAATAATAACGGTTTTTGTCCGCTCAACCGGTAGTCTGACTTCCACAACTTCAGACTCCAACCGTACACCGGAGACCTCATTCCCTCTGGAATCTACCGGTTTTAATGCCAGGTTTGCCACAACATCACTGTTGTTGTCTTCCAATTGAAGTTCTGCTATTACGGATTCCACCGCATTTACACTACTCTCAGGACCTTCGATCCAAATTTCCGAAGGCGTAAGCCTTGGCACTCCCAGAACATATCCGGTTGCCGGTTCTCCCAATATATTGATATCCACACTTTTTTGTTTTCGAACAACTTCTTCCAGTTCTACCCGGATATAACGGGGATTGAATTCTACTTCCACATCCGCATCCACAACTACGGTAACCTGAACATTATTTGCACCGATATTGCGATGTCCTGAAAGATCGGCCGTAGCCACAAAATCTTGACGGGATAGACGATATACCTGGTCGCTTCTTCCGGTTACCCTTACATTGACTGTGTAATCCTCTTCCCCTTTAATTACGATCCCCGCATTTTCCAATTCTTCCAGATTTAATAATTCTACGGGTATATTGTTCACACTATCATTAATGGTAGGGTTGATCACACTCATTACGTAAATCCACATAAAAAGAGCAAAAAGAACTGCCATTATTTTCGCTCCCAGATTTTGCCCAAACCATACTTTAATATTACTTTGCATCCGGTTCATCATTTTCATGATTCTGCCTCCATTTCAGCTTAAAGAATTGCCAGGATTTTTTGGATCCTTCCGGTTTCATGGTATTTACAATTCGCGTCTTTAAGGTTTTTGTATCTAAAAATCTGCTGAGTTTCCCATGCTGTGCCACGGATATGGCACCGGTTTCTTCCGAAACCATAATCACAAAAGCATCGGATTTTTCCGAAATACCGACTCCTGCTCTGTGTCTGGTTCCCAGATCTTTGCTTAAGCTTGGATTGTCTGACAAGGGTAAAAAACAGGCCGCCGCCAGGATCTTATTATTTCGTATGATAATTGCCCCATCGTGTAAAGGGGTATTGGGCATGAAGATATTAATAAGTAATCCACGGGATATGTCCGCATCCAGAATCGTTCCGGATTCGGCAATTTCACTGAGGCCCGTGTCTTTTTCAATTACAATCAACGCTCCGATTTTTTGTCGGGATAGGGAGCTTATGGACTCCATCATCTCATCTACAATATTTTCCAACTGTTCATATTCTAAGTCTTGCATAGACTTGGACAGCAGTTTTGTTCGTCCGATATACTCTAAGGCTCTTCGAAGTTCCGGTTGAAAAACGATCAGGAGGGCAATTAACCCCACGGTCATGGTATTAATTAAAATCCAATTCATCACATGCAGTTGGAACCATTCGCTAAGCTGGGTCACCACTAATAAGACCATGATTCCCTTTACCAATTGTTTGGCCCGGGTTTCTTTAAGGAGCATATAAATTTTATAAAAAACATACGCAACAATTCCTATATCAATCAAATCTTTAATCCCGATATTCTGTACGATTACAAAAACTTCTCTCAAATTGAACACCTCTTATCTATAGCGTTAATACCACTCTACTATATTATTTCATAAAACCTAAAGAATCTCAATAGTATACTGGGGGTTTAGCAAAATATTGCACGATTAAAGGATCTATATGTACTAATGATCCTTCAAACAATTTTATTAACCATTATTAAAGAATTAACCACAAAAAAAACAAGGGGTTCTCCCTTGTTAATTGGTGCCCAAACGCGGAATTGAACCACGGACACGAGGATTTTCAGTCCTCTGCTCTACCGACTGAGCTATTTGGGCTTATCTATGCTGTTTTGAATGAAAATGGTGGGCTCAAGTGGACTCGAACCACCGACCTCACGCTTATCAGGCGTGCGCTCTAACCAGCTGAGCTATGAGCCCTTGTGTATTTACTGAAAAATTAATGGTGCGGGTGAAGGGAGTCGAACCCCCACGCCGGAGCGCTAGATCCTAAGTCTAGTGCGTCTGCCAGTTCCGCCACACCCGCATGTGTGTGGAGCTGGCGATGGGACTCGAACCCGCAACCTACTGATTACAAGTCAG
>SLKF01000128.1 GCA_007134725.1 Clostridiales bacterium
GGGGTCTGATGATTAAAAAATAAAAAATCGCCAGAAAACCTAACATTAACAGTATTCCAGAATATTGTTCCATGATATTCCTCCTTTTCTTTTCTACTATATAATTTTAAACCATTTCAACCAAAATTAAAATGGTAAAATTCAGTTTTTTGCGAATTTCTGAAGAATTCCCTCTAACCGATTACTCGGAAGCTTCGCATTTGGGTTCGCATCAAATAGTGGGTAATCAGCGTGGAAATAAAATCGGATATGGGAAAAGCCAACCAGATCCCATCGATTCCTATAAATAGGGGCAGTATCAAGGCCATAGGAATTAGTATCAACACCTGCCTTGTCAAGGACAGAATAATTGCCGGCCGAGCTTTTCCAATGGACTGAAACATCCCCGCCCCCACAATTTGATACCCTATTACGGGTAGCACAAATATGTTGATACGAATCGCCCGAACCCCCTGAGCAATTAACTCCGGATCATCATTAAACAGGCCGATCATGTAGCCGGGAATGGTCATTAAAATGATATAGGCCAAGGTGGCAATTCCCGTAGTTCCTATGATCGCAAGCTTTAAGGTCTCATGTACCCGGGGATACTCTTTCGCCCCGTAGTTGTATCCCACGATCGGTTGCATACCTTGTACTATACCCAATAACGGCATTAATGTAAAGGTTAATAATTTATTGATAGCCACAAATACGGCTAAAGAGGTATCGTCTCCGTAGTGGGCCAAGGAATGGTTTAAAATTACACTCATCAGGGTACCCGCCGCCATTCTGGCAAAAGTGGAGGCGCCGATTAAAAAAATCTCTCGAATAATTTTTATGTCCGGTCGAAAATAGGCTTTTCGAACTTTCAGGCTGCTTTTTCCCCGAATAAAATAATATAAGAGGTAAATTGCCGCAAAGGACTGGGCCAGTACCGTGGCCAGGGCCGCCCCTCGAATGCCCATATTCAGTCCAAATATAAATATGGGATCCAGTATAATATTGAGTCCTGCGGAAATAATCATCGTGATCATGGCTACCTTAGCATTTCCCTCCGCTCGAACAATATTGTTGCTTCCCATGGCGAAAACAAAGACTACGGAGCCCAGTAAAATCACCTGAATGTATTCTAAAGCGTAAGGGAGAGAGGCTTCCGTGGCTCCAAAGAGTTTTAAAATCGGAGTGGTAAACAACAGTCCAACAATAGATATCAAAAGACTTAAGGAAATCAGCAGGAAAAAAATATTTCCCACGGTTTTTTCTCCATGTTTTTTATCCCCTTTTCCAAGGCTTCTGGATATGATCGAGGCACCTCCCACTCCCACGGTCTGGGCAATGGACATCACAAGGATCTGTATGGGAAAGGCGATTTGAAGCCCGGCCATACCGATGGTTCCCACGGCTCTACCGACGAAGATGGCATCCACCAAACTGTACATGGACTGCACGGCCATCCCCACCATGGCAGGCGCCGACATTTTAATCAATAATGTCTTAATTTTTTCATTCCCTAACAGTTCGCTATGGGTCATCATAATTTTTCCTCATTTTTAGGTTTATTTTAATTGAACCAAAATTCATAATATACCTTTTTACTGTACTTTGTCAAATCCCATACTTCCATAAATACCCGGCACTAAAGACTTTTTTACCCTTTTTCTTCCTAAATTAAAATCTATTTAATAAAATTTCTGATAATTCATCATTTTCCTTGGAAATTATCTTGAATATCCGTTAAAATAGAAGAAAGACATGGAACCCATGGAGGTTTTGCTAATGAAAAAAGATACCATTATCCAGTCCCACGATCGAAGTAAGGCTTTCGGAATTCATACCCGTCAAACCTTCAGCTCGAAGATTTTAAAAGAAGAGGCTTTGGAAAAAGTTTTGCAAAAGAACAAACTATTAATCGCACTATCGGAACCGATCATCAACAATTTGTACAATTTCGTTAAAGGTTCGGGTTTTTTCGGGATCCTTACCGATGCAAACGGCTGCATCCTCAATATTATGGGGGATGAAAATGTGTTGGAAATCGCCTTTAATCTGGATATGGTTCCTGGAGCCTACATGAGCGAGCAACATATCGGAACCAATGCCATGGGTACCGCTCTTTGGGAAAAAAACCCGGTACAGATTTCCGGTCAAGAGCATTTTGTTCAGGTTTATCATCGCTGGACTTGTTCTGCAGCACCTATTCAAGATCCCAAAGGAAATATTATCGGAACCCTGAATCTTACAGGCTTTAGTAATCTGGTTCATTCACATACCTTAGGGATGGTTGTCTCTGCTGTACAGTCCATAGAACTTGCCCTAAAACATCAACAGATAAAAGATAAACTTCTATGGTCCCGACAATATGCGGATACTGTCATCGACTCTATTCCCAAAGGGATTTTAACCGTCAGTCCCCGGGGGTTTATTAAAAGCATCAACCGAAAGGGCCAAAAAATCGTCGGTGCTTCGAAGGATGCCTTAATCGGGCTACCCATTGAAGAGTTTTTTACCGATTGGCCGAAGATCAAAACCTCTTTTTCCGATCAGAAGTTTCACTTAAAATCTCGAACGTATATTCAACAGGATCATCAAAGTCTGGAAATCACCCTGGAACTCTATCCTATTTTTGACTCAAGGGAAAAAGAAAAAGGCATGATCTGCATTTTTTCTGAAGTTCCAAGAATTTCCCGAGAAGAACAGGCTGCAGTCCATCATAACATGTATACCTTTGATAAAATTATCGGTCGAAATAAAAAGTTTTTAAACACCCTGGAGTATGCCAAGCAGATTGCCAACAGCCCATCCACCGTACTCATTTCCGGGGAAAGCGGAACCGGTAAAGAAGTCTTTGCCCAGTCCATCCATCAGGCCAGTGATCGCCAAAACCAACCCTTTATTCCCCTAAACTGCGGGGCAATCCCTAAGGACCTTATCGAATCCGAACTTTTCGGTTACGAAGAAGGGGCCTTTACCGGAGCTAGGAAAGGCGGTAATAAAGGAAAGTTCGAACTGGCTCATAAGGGAACCTTATTTCTGGATGAAATCGGCGAAATGCCACTTTTTATGCAAACCCATCTTCTTCGGGTTTTAGAGGAACGGGAGTTTTATAGGATTGGCGGCGGAAAAAAAATCCCTGTAGATGTACGGATTATTGCCGCAACCAATAAAGATCTTCGCAGCGAGGTGGAAAAAGGAAATTTTCGTAAAGATTTGTATTATCGAATCAATGTCTTACCCTTGTCCCTCGCCCCCTTACGACAAAGAAAAGACGACATTCCCTTATTTATCGATTATTTTATGACAACCAAATCTCTAAAGTTAGGTAAGGAGAGCTTTGCTCTCTCAAAGGAAAAATTGGAAGAGTTGCTCCATTATCATTGGCCGGGAAATATTCGAGAACTGGAGAACATGGTGGAACAATTGGTTAACGCACAAAGTACCCTAAGGGATCCTCAAGATTCGATTCGATCTGTAGGCGATTTTCCAAGTTCCCAGGAACATAGTTCTTTCAAGGACTCTGAAACACCCCTTAAACCCCTGACTTCCATTGAAAAAGATCATATTATCCAAGTTTTGACACATTTCAATCATAACATTACCGCATCTGCCAAGGTCCTGGGTCTGGGAAGAAATACCCTCTACCGGAAAATGGATAAATATCAAATCCCCTACTAACCGTTCCATAAGAGAACAGTGTTCTTTTATGGAACGATAATAAATTTGTTTTTTGTTCCATTTAGGGACAAATTTAAAAAAATCTTTAGAGATCCCTCTTAGGAAATAAAATGTTATCTTTTCCAATCCTTTACAACCCTTCTCTTTACTAATACAATCCGAACAATATTGCCCTCTTCTATTTTTCGAATTTTATAATAATTTGGCACGATCTTTGCTATGTATAAGGGTAAGGTACAAATCTTTTAAGATCTGTATATTAAAAAGGAGGAATTCTGATGAGTGGATATTGTGGCAAAATTTTAAGAATTAATCTTGATGAAAGGAAGGTTATCAAGGAAGATCTGAATATGGAGTGGGCCAATGCTTATATAGGCGGTCGAGGATTGGCAACAAAGTATTTTTACGAAGAAGTGGATCCAAAGGTGGATGCCTTTAGTAAAGACAACAAGTTAATCGTTGCTACCGGGCCCTTAAGCGGAACCCCCACACCTACCGGCGGACGATACATGGTTATTACAAAATCGCCTCTGACCGACACCATCGCCTCTTCAAATTCCGGTGGTCGCTGGGGTGCAGAATTAAAGTTCTGTGGCTATGACATGATTATTCTGGAAGGCAAAGCCGACAAACCGGTGTATATCGACATCAAAGATGATGTGGTGGAAATTAAGGATGCCGCACACCTTTGGGGTCAAACAACTTCGAAAACCATGGAGCTTCTGGCTAAGGATGTTGGCGATAAAGCCAAAATTCTAAACATCGGCCCTGCAGGAGAAAAACTATCCCGTATTGCTTCCGTAATGAATGATATGGACCGTGCCGCAGGACGATCCGGTGTTGGGGCTGTAATGGGTTCTAAAAATGTTAAAGCCATCACCGTAAAAGGTTCCGGGAAGCCGGAAATCCATGACAAAGATGAATTAAAGCAAGTGGTGTCAAGAGTCAATAAAATGATCAAAGAAAACGGCGTTACGGGCGAAGGACTTCCCACTTATGGAACCGCCGTATTGGTTAATATTATCAATGAAAACGGAGTATTCCCTACAAACAACTTCCAATCTTCAACTTTTGATAAAGCCGAAGAGATCAGCGGGGAAACCTTAGCGGAAAAATATCTGATCAAGCGAACCGGTTGTTACGGATGTCCCATTGCCTGCGGACGCCACTGTAAGGTGGATGATTTGGAAGCCGGCGGACCGGAGTACGAAACCATCTGGGGTTATGGAGCGGACTGTGGCCTTTCCAACATGGGAAATATCATCAAAGCCAACTATTGGTGTAATGAAATGGGTCTGGATACGATTTCCGCCTCTACTACCATTGCTGCAGCCATGGAACTATATCAAAAAGGACTGATTACCGATAAAGATCTTGATGGAGTTCCTCTAGAATTCGGCAATGATGATGCCATTATTGAATGGACCAAACGCATGGGTCTACGGGAAGGGTTAGGAGATAAATTAGCGGAAGGTTCCTACCGATTAGGGGAACATTTCGGGGCTCCGGAAGTATCCATGAGTGTTAAAAAACAGGAACTTCCTGCCTATGATCCTCGAGCCATTCAAGGACAGGGTCTCGCCTATGCCACTTCCAACCGAGGCGGCTGTCACGTTCGAGCGTATCTGATTTCTCCTGAAATCCTTGGACTTCCGGAAAAACTGGACAAGTTCTCCATCGAAGGAAAGCCTTTATGGGTAAAAACCTACCAGGATTTAACCGCTTCCCTTGATTCTTTAGGTCTATGTCTATTCACGTCCTTCGCTATGGGCGCCGGAGACTATGCGGATATTTACAATGCTGCCGTGGGTACCAAGCATACCGACGAATCCATCTTAGAATCCGGTGACCGCATTTGGACTTTAGAAAGAATGTTTAACTTGAAATCCGGTTTAAGCAAAAAAGACGACACCTTACCCCACCGATTGTTAAAAGAAGCGATCCCCGATGGTCCTGCAAAGGATAAAGTCAGCTTATTGGATCAAATGCTTCCCGAGTACTATGAATTACGGGGTTGGGACGAGAATGGAGTCCCTACGGAAGATAAACTGAAAAGTCTAAACATCTAGTTCAAGGCTAATAAAGATTTACGAACCATCCATACAAGAAGAGCTTCTCAGAAGCTCTTCTTGTATGCTTTATTATTAGGAAAGTCTTATCCTATTTATGAACTATTCGAGGAGGTTTCATGATGGAATTACAAATTAAACTGTTTGCCACCCTTCGGGAAGGACGTGGGAAAGTCCTTACCAAAGAATTCCCCTCCCCCGCAACCCCGAAACTGGTATTAGAAAACCTAAATATTGATGAAAAAGATGTTGCCATCTTATTAGTCAATGGTGTGGATGGAAACCTGGACCAGGAGCTTCAAGAAGGAGACGTGTTATCGATTTTCCCACCGGTGGGTGGCGGTTAAACCCTTTACCGCTAAGAACTAAAAAGCTTTAAAATCTAAACCCTAAATCAAACAGAGAAAAACCCTCTTAAACCCAGGATTCCTGGTTTAAGAGGGTTTTCTTTGCATGTTTTTATCTGCTTAATGTAAATTTTGATATTGTTCCCTTGTTCTCTTTTTAATCCCGGGGTGGCAGTTGAAGTACATCCCCCACCTGGATGTTATTGATATCCTCAATATTATTCAAACGGATAATTTCATCCACCATACTTCCGTCTCCATAAAAAGCCCGACTGATAGAAAATATTGTATCCCCACTTTGAATTTCATAGGTTTCGTCTCCCACAGGCTCCGAAACTTCCTCTTCCTCCGCTTCCTCTTCTACTACTTCTTCTTCCGTATCGGTTACGGGCTCTTCGGTATCTTCAATGTTTGCATCTTCCTCGGAAGGATCTTCCTCAGCGGTACTTTCCTCATCGACAACCCCTAATTCTTCCCCGCCTTCTTCTCCATCACTGGGTTCTTCTACGGATTCTTCCTCTAGGGGATCTTCTCCGGAAACTTCCCCCAATTCTTCCCCATTAGCATTTTCCGCTGAACTGTTACTAATTCGCTGTTCCAGATTTCGAATGGTTCCAAAGGCAAAGGCCATCACAATCACTCCTACCGCAAGCAGAGCCACCAGCAAGAGCTTTGAACGGGTTCTCCAAGGACTTTCTTCATCCTCCGAGGGTTCTTCATGGTGCTCTTCAACAACCCCCTGGGATTCGTGTCCTGATAAATCAGAGCCCTTTTTGAATTCCTCTTGGTAGCCTTCTACAGGACTGTCTCCATCAATGGATCGACTCCCGTCTTCGGAGGATTTTGCCGCTGCAGGAAATTCAAAATCCGGTCGCCGGTGTTTCTTATTAAAAAGCATCCGACTCTCAGCATAGCGCTCTTCAAAAATCCGTTCCCGTTCCGGATCTTCTTTCAAACCCTGATCCTCCCTTTGTTTCGGATCCTCTTTGGGTTCCTGTACATCTTTGGATTCCTGATTTGTTTTATCCTCTTCGGTTTTCGATAAAAACCCGTTGTTCGCAGTGCTCTCCGGTGTGACTTCCTCTTGGTCCTCTCCTCCATGGGATGAGACCATGGCCGCCGGGAAAGCCTTGCCGGTATTATTTGAAACATAACCTCCCAGGGCTTCCACATAAATTAGCAGGGCGGTCAGATTTTTTTGCCCCTCTTTAGTCAACAACTCTTTAATATAAGCCTTGGTACTGTCCTTTGTTGACAGAGAATTTATTAAACTAAGGAAGTGCCCTTCCATGGCATGCCGATAGGTGTCTTTCGATGTAAGCAACATGCGGTCTCCCTGGTCTAATACAAACTCATCGGTAACTCTTAGGATTTTTTCTATAGGATCATTGGATCCGATAGAGTAATGGATTTTTAGATTTTCCATGGGAACCCTTCGTACTGCATCTTCTTCCACCATATAAAAGCCTTCTTCTCCTATGGAAAATCCGAAGGCTCGATTTTCGTCGATAATCAGTCCCACCATGGTGGCTCCTAAGTCCTCTATGTCCTCTTCTTCCCTAAGCTCTTTAATTTTCTCCTTGGCACTTTCCAGATATTCAATTAAACGCTGTTTTTTTACGGGAAAAGAGGTTACTCCATTTTCTTCTAAGTACAAATGATAGCGGCTTAAGGCCTCAATAGTGATAAAGGCTGCCTGTTCCCCCCGTGCTCCTCGGACCGTACCGGAAGCAATCCCATACACACTTTGTTTGTAGCTATGGGTAGCGGTTTTACTGGTAGAATCTTTATGCTGATTCAAATCCATGTACTGTCCATTTAGGTAGAATTTTTCTTCATTTTTGTTGTGAATATTCCCTTTATGACTGGCAACGGATGCATCAATTTTTATATACTCCTTCAAAATTATCACCCTCTTCTTTCCCGTAGTATAAGCAGTTTTATAAATCCAAAGCTTTTTTTGCCAATTCATCGGCTTTATCGTTGTAACGATCTCCTGAATGGGCTTTTACTTTTTTAAAGCGGACATCAATGTTTCCTCGGATTTTTTCCTGATAATAATTTTTATAGGCTGCAGTTCCGGCCTGCTTTGTCTTCCACTTCCCTGTGCACCACATTTCAATGCCGGAGTAATCATGATAAATCCATAATTCTTTAAACTTCCCCTGATTTTTCAGGGCAAAAGCCATAGCATATTGAGCGCCTAATAGTTCTCCCGCCACGTTTCGCATGGAAGCCAAATGGGGAGCGTTTCCTTTTTTGGAAAACAAAAGTTCTTTTCCGTTTAAAAGCAGTACCACGCCACAGCTATATTCGTGAGTCTTTAGATTATAACTTCCATCCACATAGGCTTTTAATATATTTGGATCCTTTATAGTATTATTCGACATCGGAGGAGTTTTTCCCTTTTCTTCCAAGGTTTTTTTTGATTTTTTCTTTTCCGATTCACTTGAGGGTTCCAGTGTAGTACCATAAACATAAATTTTCGCTTCATCTTCTGTGGAAAATCCCTTATACTCCGCACCGGAATAGCCCTTAATCTGTTTTTCACATTCCTGCCAGGTCTGATAAACCCCGGGGATTTTTCCGTTTTTTACACCGTATACTTTTTTCTTCGCCATATACCCACCTATCCTGTTTCAGTATCTATTTCTGTATCTATTTCTGTATCTATTTTAATATCTATTTCTATGTCTAATCAGAGGTCTACTTTCATTGGAATTTTCCCAGCCTCTTTGATTGTTTTAATCTCGTAGCTTCTCCATAATAGCTTCCGCAA
>SLKF01000250.1 GCA_007134725.1 Clostridiales bacterium
AAGCAAAGAGGTAAAGGGTAAAAAAGTAATAACAGAAGAAGAATCTGAATTGCTGGAACCTGTTGAAGACAGTAAGATTTAAACAGTGTAACGCTGTTTAATCTTGCTGTTTGAAACCATTGACCGTTACCCTCACAATGTCAGAGGAGGGATAGAAATGGGCATCGAGAAAAAAGCAGGTAATAAAATTACTATTTTTTTTATCGGAATTGTTATTGTATTAACAATTTTCGTGATAATGGATACTTTTTTTATCTCTACGGTGACTGTAAAAGGAAATTCGATGACCCCTTTTGTAAATTGTGGAGATCGTCTGGTTGTGGATATCCGTTCCAGCGCTATTGAAAACATTCAATATAAAGATATTGTAATATTTGAATCTCCCGAAGACCCGGAACAATTGTTCATCAAACGTGTAATTGCCATAGAAGGGCAAGAGTTTTCCATAAGCAGTGGTGAGTTAATTGTGGATGGAGAAAACCTCTGTGAAGATTATATTGAGTGCGATGATTATCTTTTTAAGAATTATTCAAAGGTCAGTGGAGTTGTACCGGAAAACAAGGTATACTTACTGGGAGACAATCGTAATACCAGCAATGACAGTAGAAATTTCGGTTTCATAAGCACCAACTGAATTCGCGGGAAAGTAGTGGCCAAGTTTTGGCCCTTAAGGGAATTAGAATGGTGTAACCCGTGCCGATAGTCACCAATATGTATATTTAAGCCAGAGATAAAGATGAAATATTTTAAAAAGGCAGGTTGACTCCTTAATGGAAATTACGTTTCAGCAATTAAAGAAAGAAGCCGAGTCTCAAGGTTTTCCCATCGTTGGCATTGTAAAACCTCATTATTTTACAGACTTAAAAGAAAAATTAGTGAAATATGTCAAAGAAGGCTATACCTTCGAATTCAATAAAAAGAATATTGAAGAAAAGTGCGATCCGTTTTTAACGATGAAGAGTTGTAAAACGATCATCGTTTTAGGACTGCCTTACTATATAGAATCCAGTGAGGAAAATGAAATGATCCCTAAGGAAAAACTCTTTAGAGGAAGACTTGCCCGGATCGCTTGGGGAGAAGATTATCACCAGGTATTTCAACGAAGAATGAAAAACTTGGGCGAGCTTTTACAAAAGGAAAACCCGGACATTCGATATCAATCCTATGTGGATACCGGCCCTTTAGTGGATCGGTTTTTAGCATCTAAAGCAGGTTTGGGATTCTACGGATACAATAATCTTTTTTATCATCTTCAATACGGTTCTTTTGTATTTTATGGCTACATGTTAATAGATCAAGAAATAGATTATCGAGAAATAGATGATCAGGTAGAAAAAATTCAACTGCATTATCAGGATTTCTGTAGTAACTGTGATCGATGCATTAAGGCGTGTCCGGGAAAAGCTATTGAAAAGCCCTACCGTCTTAATGCTTCTCGCTGTGTAAGTGGTGTTTTGCAAAAAAAAGGAATTTTATCCGATGAAGAAAAATCGATTATCAGCGATGGCATTTATGGATGTGATGTGTGCCAGGATGTATGTCCCTATAACAAAGACATCGAATTCTCTTATGAACCGGCTTTTATACCTACCGATCCTCCAGCATATCCGGATTTAGTTGAGTTGTTAGGATTATCCAACAAAGAGTTTAAAAAAATGTACGGGAATAATGCCTGTGCCTGGAGGGGTAGCAGAGTATTAAAAAGAAATGCCTTGATTGTCCTTGGTCACTCTGGGAATCAAAAGGCACTTCCTTATATTCTTCCCTTCACCGAGAATGCCAGGGAAGATCTTCGTGATGCTGCCTGTTGGGCGGTAAAGAAGATCAAAAAGCATATAGCGGAATAATTTTAATTTTACAACATTTTTAAAAATGAGGAGCAATCCTCTTTTTTGTTGTATGATATAGATAAGTGAAAAAAGTTTATCAATACTTTATGAAGATAAAATATGATAATAATAGCAATGTAAAGTATTGAGTTTTTCAGAATAATGATTTCCTGATTAATTAAATATTGTATGAGGAGGATGTTTATGAGTGAGTCAATGAATGTAGTGATGAAAGAGAAAGCGGAAAAAGGGGCAGTGTTTACTACTAAAGACAAGCCGGAACCCCAAAGCAATGAAGTCCTTGTGAAAATTCATGCTACTTCTATTTGTGGAACCGATGCCCATATTTACAATTGGGACCAGTGGTCTCAAAGCCGAATCAAGCCCCCTTACGTGATGGGACATGAATTTGCAGGAGAAGTAGTAGAAATCGGTAACGATGTAAAGTCCATTAAACTTGGAGATATTATATCTGCTGAAACCCATATAGTTTGTGAAGTTTGTGAATTTTGTAAGACCGGCAAGGCCCACATCTGTAAAGATACCAAAATTTTAGGGGTGGATGTGGACGGAACTTATGCTGAATATGTTGCGATTCCCGAAGCGAATGCCTGGGTAAATCCCAAAGGTATCGATCCGGCGTACTTAGCCGTGCAAGAGCCACTAGGAAACGCTGTGCATACAGTAATGGCTGGAGATATTGTAGGAAAGTCCATTGCGGTAGTAGGGTGTGGTCCGATCGGGATCATGGCTGTGGCCGTAGCTAAAGCCGTAGGGGCATCAAAAGTGATTGCCGTTGAGGTAAACGAATACCGCTTGAACTTAGCAAAGGAACTTGGTGCTGATGTATTGATCAATCCCTTAAAGGAAGACCCGATTCGACGAGTATTAGACGAAACAGAGGGTTTGGGAGTAGATATTGTAGCGGAAATGTCGGGAAATGGAAGAGCCATTGATCAAGCATTAAAATATTTAAAGCTTGGTGGAAGAATGTCCATGCTTGGGATTCCTAATGATAAAATATCATTGGATGTAGCCAATGATATCGTATTTAAAGGTATAACCATCCAAGGGATAGCCGGTCGAAAAATGTATGAAACCTGGTATCAGGTAAAAGGACTGATCGAATCCGGCAACTTGGATTTAGAACCGATCATTACCCACCGATTGCCAATGGAAGACTATGAAAAAGGTTTTGAATTGATGGAGTCGGGAAATTGTGGTAAAGTCGTATTATATCCGGATCCTTCAATACTGGAAAAACATCAGAAGTAACCAATAAGGAGGCGTATTTATGTCAAACGTACATGAATTACAGTTTATCAAAGATCAAATTGAAGGCTTGAAAAAAGACGGCGTGTATCGTACACTGCCGGTATTAGAAGGCCCTAATGAGTCGGAAATTCTTTTAAACGGAAAAAAGGTAATCAACCTATCTTCCAATAATTATTTAGGATTTGCCAACCATCCAAAACTTAAAGAAGCAGCAATCAAAGGGGTTGAAAAGTACGGAGTCGGTTCCGGTGCGGTTCGAACCATCGTTGGGAACATGGATATTCATGAAGAACTGGAAAAGACATTAGCGGAATTTAAGCGGGAAGAAGCAGTAATGGTCTATCAATCCGGATTCAATTGTAATGCAGGAACGATTCAAGCAATAACCGGAAAAGGAGACTTAATTATTTCTGACGCTCTAAACCACGCAAGTATCATTGACGGTGCCCGACTGAGCCGTGCAGATAAAACGGTATATAAGCATGCTGATATGGAAGACTTAGAACGGATCCTAAAAGAAAAAAGAGACCAATATACCAATGTGTTAATTATCACTGACGGAGTATTCAGTATGGATGGAGACATTGCACCCCTACCGGAAATTGTTGAATTGGCAGAAACGTATAAAGCCATGACCTATGTGGATGATGCTCATGGCTCGGGAGTATTAGGGGAAAGCGGTCGAGGTACGGTGGACCACTTTGGACTTCATGGTCGAGTAGACTTTACCATTGGGACGCTATCGAAAGCCATCGGCGTTGTGGGTGGATATGTGGCTGGAAGCAATACCATGAAAGAGTGGTTAAGCCATCGGGGACGCCCTATACTTTTTAGTACTTCCTTACCACCGGCAGCGGTTTGCGCCATTTCCGAAGCGGTAAAACTACTGATGAGTACTACGGAATTTACCGACAAGCTTTGGGAGAATGGACGATATTTTAAAGATCGAATGAAAGAAGCCGGATTTGATATCGGTAATAGTGGGACCCCAATCACACCGGTAATGGTGGGAGAAGAAGAAACAACTTTGAAATTCAGCAAGAATTTACTTGCAAAAGGCGTCTTTGTATCCGGAATTGTATTCCCTACCGTACCAAAGGGTAAGGGAAGACTTCGGTGCATGGTAACCGCTGGACACTCCAAAGAGCAACTGGATCAAGCGGTGGGAACCTTTGTTTCTGTTGGAAAAGAAATGGGAATCATATAGAAAACCGGAAAAACTCGCGAACAGTAAAAAAAATGAAATTCCACAAAACGCAAAAAATGCCGGCTTATTGTCGGCGTTTTTGCGTTAATAAAAGGAATTAATCAACAAAGGTTTTCATTTTCCTAATAGTTTATTATAATAGAGTGTAAATGAAAATAAAGAGGTGGACAAATGATTGTAGGAATTTGCAGCATTAGATTGATTATGTTTGAAAATCACTCCTTAAAAGAAAAACGGCACCTGATTAAAAGTATCATTGAAAAAATCAAACATCGATACAATGTTTCAATTGCCGAGGTGGGAGAGCAGGATAAATGGCAACGATCGGAAATCGGCTTTGCCTGTGTCAGCAACGATAAAAAGCATGTGGACGGTGTTTTACAAAAAGTGATCAGTTATATCGATTGTGACGGTCGATTTGATATGGAGATTTTACACTATGAAATTTTTTAGAGGGTGGATGAGATGAGAAAATACAAGCTGAATAAGGACGAGATCACAAAGGTTCTGGAAATTCTTAAAATCAATTATCCCGATGCGAAGAGCGAATTAAACTTCAGTAATCCTTTCGAATTATTGATTGCGACAATTATGGCGGCCCAATCCACAGATCGACAGATAAACATTGTTACGAAGAAATTATTCGATTTATATCCGACACCGAAGGATATTATAAAGCTTTCGGAGGAGGAATTAGGGCAACTTATTAAAAGTAGCGGGTTTTACCGAAATAAAAGCAAAAATATTTTAAAAACCTGTGAAATTCTTTTGAATGAATATAAGGGAGAGGTGCCAAAAACCCGTGAAGAACTGGTAAAGCTTCCGGGGGTGGGAAGAAAAACCGCCAATGTGGTTATCAGCAATGTATTTGGACAGGATGCCATTGCTGTGGATACCCATGTTTTTCGTGTGACAAACCGTATTGGCATCGTTAAAGCTAAGACGGTGGAGAATACGGAAGAGGAATTGATGAAAAAGATTCCAAAGTTTTTATGGTCCGAAGCTCATCATTGGTTCATCTTACATGGTAGAAGAGTGTGCAAAGCCCGTAAGCCTCTTTGTGAGATTTGTGAACTTCGACAATACTGTATCTACAATCGAAAACTTCATAGTAAAGCTTAAGTCATATATAGTTAAGTGTATCCATTGTTATATCGTAATTTTCATAAACCCATGGATAAATAATTTATAATATTGATAAAAAAAGAAAGGCTTCCCGGTATGTCTTTAGGGAAGGACCTTTCTTCGATTTTACGGGTAATCAATGGAGTTCCTTAAGATTTCTGAATACAGTCAGGACAGAGTCCGTAAAAATTTAATTGCTGTTTTTCAATGCTGTAGCCGGAAAGCGTTTCCACTTCTCGGCAGAGATTAGCAAAAGGGTGTTCATCCAAGTCTTCTACCTTCTTACACTTAGAACAGATCAGATGGGGATGGGATTTGAAATTTCCATCGTATCGAAAGCTGTTTTCCTCCACGTTGATGGCCTGGATCAACCCGAGGGATACAAATAATTCTAGGGATTTGTATACCGTTGCTAAACTAATGGTGGGGTACTTGGGAGAAAGTTGCTTATAGATAGCTTCCGCATTTGGGTGGGCTTTTGTGTTCTTAAGAGTTTCGTAAATTGCAATTCGTTGTAGAGTTACCTTACATTCGTTTTCTTTCAACGTTTCGATTAACCGATTCATTTATACACCACCTTTAAAATATAATCGTACGAAAAATACTATTCATTATAATCAGTATAAAATAATGTGAAAGCTTTGTCAATCTAAATGATAAAGTATCTTAAAAGAATATCATTTTAATTACTTTTTAATTTCAATTAACAAATTCAAAAAGCGGGTGACGGAATGAACATAGTATCTTTGCAACAATGTGACCAATATCAGTACAAGGAAGTAAAAACAGCTTTGAGACAAAACATTGAAGATTTAGGCGGACTTTCAAAATATATTAGTCCTAATGAAACTGTATTGTTAAAATTAAACCTCTTAATGAAAAAAACACCGGAAGAAGGGGTTACCACCCATCCGATTTTTGTCCAAGCCTTAGGTGATATTTTAAAAGAGCAGGGATGCACAGTAATTATTGCAGACAGTCCTGGAGGACCATTCAATAAAACTTTGTTATATGGAATATACAAGACCTGTGGGATTGAAAAAATTGCAAAGGAAAGCGGTTTTGAATTGAATTACAATACCGAAGAAATAGTAAGAACGTATCCTTCTGGCGAAATTTTAACCACTATTACCACCATGGCAGTACTTGAAGAAGTGGATAAAGTCATTTCCGTTTCCAAGTTGAAAACCCATGGGATGATGAAATTTACAGGAGCAGTAAAAAATATGTATGGGATTATACCGGGTCTTATCAAAGCGGAGTATCATTTTCAATATCCGGAGTTGAAAAACTTTTCGAATATGTTGGTGGATGTATGCAGTTATAAGGTTCCGGTCTTATCTTTTATGGATGGGATTGTGGGTATGGAAGGAGATGGCCCTTCATCGGGAGACCTTCGAAAGGTAGGGGCAGTGATCGCTTCTTCGAGCCCTTATGCCTTGGACATTATGGCTTGTCAGTTGGTAAACATTGACCCGTTAGAGGTACCGACCATTCAAAGAAGTGTTGAACGAGAACTGGTTCCAAAAGATTTTTCAGAGATTCTTCTTTTAGGCAATTCCTTGGAAGATTTTTCTTTAGTGCCTTTTAAAACTCCAGAAATCACGGATATAAACTTTGTAAAGGGTAGAGTGCCGAAATTTTTGGAAGACCCACTCAATAATTTGTTGCTACCGAAACCGAAATTTGATCATCAACAGTGTATTTCCTGTGGGGACTGTAAAAAAGTGTGTCCTGCCCAAGTCATCCGGTTTGAAAACAAAAAACCCTATGCAGATTTAAAAAACTGCATAAGGTGTTTTTGCTGCCAGGAACTCTGTCCGGTTAAAGCCGTTCATGTAAAACATTCTTTAATGAAAAGACTTTTTTTTGATCCTAAAAATTAATCGCCGAAATAAAAAGTTTCCATAGCATGGGACACACTCTCAACTGTTTCAGGTTCACCGCATTGTTCTTGAAATTTTTTTGTAACGCTGTAATCATCACGAAAATGCAGTGGGAACATTTTCCTTGGTTTTATCTCTTCTAAAAAAGCCTTACCGGCTAGATAATAGAATTCTTCTAATCGGGGATCTACGGGAACAAATGCGATATCCGGGGTTGTATTTCTTTGGGTTAAATGGACTTTGAGTTTTTGAAGTTCTTCTAAAAAATCTTTCTTTTCCTGAAGTTGCTCATCCTGGGAGAAATGTTTCCAGTGCCACCAATTCAAATCACCACTATGAAAAATCAAAGTGGCTGTAGATTTGATTTTAATAAGGAAAGAAACCCCTTGGTCCGTAGATCCGAAGGTAGTTACATGTAAATCTCCCGCCTCAAATTCTTTATAGGGACGACAAAGTGTAACGTTTGGAATGGACTTTTTATACTCAGCCAGATCTTCGCTTAGGATATAGCGGGTTTTACCTTTTATACTTTGGTAGGGCAGAGAGAAGATCTCTTTAGTAAAATGATCATCATGACCGTGGGTAACAAAGTAGTAAAAATCTTTGTGATTTTGTCGTTTAAGATAATTTAAAAAGTCTTTCCGATCAAAACCATCTTTTTCATGGTAATAATCGATGATTATTAGATCCTGATCGGTCTCCAGGAGTACACCACTATGGAAAATATGCGTGACTTTCAATTTTACAAACCACCTTTCTATAATATATTCATACTCTATAGTTGATGATACCCGTTTTTATATCTTTTATAGATTTTTTGTCATTATCATGCACATTAAACACCTACTCACCACTAAATTTAAAGGAGATGAATCATGTCACTTCATATTGTACTTTTAGAACCGGAGATTCCTCAAAATACGGGAAATATCGCCAGAACCTGTGTGGTAACCGATACAACCCTACACATTATCGGACCTATTAAGTTTTCCTTAAGTGAAAAAGCGGTAAAAAGAGCAGGGCTTGACTATTGGGGCTTTTTAAAGCTGCATTATTACAAAAGCTATCAGGAGTTTATGGAACAGCACAATGATAAAACGGTGTTTTACGCAACAACGAAAACTAATCGAATCTATAGTGACGTGAATTACCAAAACGATGAAGAGGTTTTTGTGATGTTCGGTAAAGAAAGCAAAGGGATTCCTGAAGCAATTTTGAAAGAACACCGGGAAACCAATATTACTATCCCGATGCTACAAATTGAAAAAGCCAGATCCCTAAACTTATCAAATGCTTGTGCCGTTGTGATTTACGAGATTCTAAGGCAGTGGAAGTTTCCTCATATGATAAAAAGCAAGTCTGAATTTTAATTGTAGTATAGAAAATATTAATAGAAAACGCAACTTCGTTAAAAAAATAATAATTATTTGCTAAAACATATTGCTCTTTTAAAATATCTATATTATAATGTCTTTAAAGTAACAATTTCATAGCAGAATACTGGATGAAGAGTGTGGGAG
>SLKF01000243.1 GCA_007134725.1 Clostridiales bacterium
CGCTCGAGTAGTGTTGTAAAGCAATTGTTAAAACGGTTATTTTTTACGGGTTTCACACCCAAATTTGTTACAAATCTCCTCTCATGGGGTAAATATCCCTTAAGCAGAAAAAAAGCTGTTGATAGAGTCTATTGGAGGAGGAGAAAATAATGAAAAAACGAAGTGTGTTGATGATACTGTTGGCCCTGCTGATGGTGCTGGTATTGGTCGCTTGTGGCAACGGCAATGATAACGGAGACGACAACGGAGTTGAAAACGGTGTGGAGAACGGTGCGGAAGATCCCGCCGATGACGATGAAGCCGCCGAAGAGGAATTGCCGGTGATGACTATGGCAGAAGTCGCCGAAAATGATGGATTGGACGGGGCCAGAGCCTACGTTGTAGTAGAGGGAATCGTATACGATGTTACGGACTCCCCGAGATGGGTGGATGGAAATCATAATGGAAATCAGGCAGGACAGGATTTAACCGATGAAATTCTGGGAGATTCCCCCCATGGCAGAAGTGTACTGGATCGTTTTGAACCCATTGGAAGAATTGAAGAATAAATATAATAAGGGAAAGGCTCTTGGATAAGGGCCTTTTTTTACTTTACTTATAAATATCCTTGTGATATTATTGATTTAGTGCAGAAAAAGTCCATAGTACATAATAGTTATGACAGGAGAATAGGAGTGTCAACTATATTAACACACAGTGAGCGAAGCTTCATGTGTTCTATAGTTGATGTTTTTTTGCGCAAATTGAGGATGTATTCAAATTATAAGGAGGAAGATTAATGAAAAAAGTTCTGTTGATTTTACTGGCATTGGCCATGGTTTTCAGTTTAGCAGCCTGTGGAAACGGTGCTGATGATTCCGAAGGGGGAGATTCTTCAAACGGAGAAGCCTCGGGCAATGAGAACGTTGAAACAAAGGTTATTACCGTAAGTACCAAGTTTGTAGACGACGAGCAAACCGCAATTTCGCTTAAGAAAGTGGTAGAAGCGGTAAATGAAAGAAGCGACGGATCTTTAGAATTACAACTATTTACCAGTGGCGTACTGCCAATCGGTAAAGACGGTATGGAACAAATTGTTCAAGGTTCTGACTGGATCTTAGTTGAAGGGGTAAACTTCCTTGGAGACTATGTACCGGACTACAACGCCGTAACCGGACCTTTCCTTTACAGCACCTTTGATGAGTACTTTGCCATGATGCAAACCGATTTGGTTCAGAACTTAAACCGACAAATCGAAGAAGATCACGGTGTGAAGGTTCTTTCTTTGGACTGGGTATTCGGTTTCAGAAGCATGATGACCAACAAGCCGATCACATCTCCGGACGACATGAATGGAATGAATATCCGCGTTCCTACCAGTCAGTTATACACCTACACCATTGAAGCCATGGGAGGAAACCCGGTTTCCATGCCTTACCCGGACACCTATGCAGCGATTCAGCAAGGGGTAATTGACGGAGTGGAAGGTTCTATTATGACCTACTACGGAACCCAACAATATGAAAACGTAAAAGAATACTCTTTAACCAACCACTTATTAGGAGTATCTGCAATATCCATCTCTACCGACCTTTGGGACACCTTAACGGAAGAAGAGCAAACCATTATCGTAGAAGAGTTTGAAAAAGGTGCGGAAGACAACCTTACAGAAACCATTAAAGCAGAAGAAGAGTATGCAGATCTTCTTAAAGAAGAAGGGGTTACCTTCCACGAAGTAGACGCAGCAGCTTTCTTAGAAGCAGCAGAGCCCGTATATTCCAAGTTCCCACAGTGGACTCCGGGAATTTACGAAGAGATCTTGGAAGAACTGGAAAAAATCAAAGCAGAGCAGTAATAAGGCAGTAACAGAGCCGTAATTCATTATATAAAGACATTATATAAAGACATTATATTAAGACACAAAAACACACTAATAGCATTCCTTTTACATAATCGGTAGAGGGAGTGCTATTAGAAAGTTAAGCAGGGTCAGGATCGATGGAAAACGAATATTTATCGGAATGGAGGATACCATGAAGACGTATTTAAGAAAACTCGGTGTGAATTTTGAGCTGTATCTGGGATCGTTTTTTTTGTTGATTACATCGGTTATTGTAATTGTTAATGTATTTACCCGTTATTTTTTAAACTTTACATACCACTGGGCGGAAGAAATTGCCGTAGGGGCCTTTGTATGGGTAATCTTTTTAGGCTTTGCCAATGCTTTTAAAACCAGATCTTTGATCGGGGTGGAGGTTTTGACCAATTTGGTTCCGGAAAAAGGACGACCGGTGCTGATTTTTATCACCTCGCTGGTGGTTTCCGTGCTTTCGGGTACCATGTTTTATCTTAGTTATTTATATGTCGCCGGATCAACGAAAATAACAGCAGCCCTGGAGCTGTCTTACAAATATATTTATATATCCATGGTTTTTGCCTTTGGGCTGATCACCATTTATTCCCTGTACTTTTTGGTACAGAGTTTTCGAAAGATCTTTATGAAAAAAGATGTACGGATTGATGTGGATCCGGAATTAGTGAAAGGGGAGGTGCGACGATAATGGGTTCTTTAACACCGGTAGCGGTTTTATTCATACTGTTTTTCTTAAACATCCCTGTTGCCTTCGCGCTGATGGGAGCATCCCTGTTTTACTTCGTATTTATCAACACCTCCATGCCTATGGAGATGATCATTCAACAGTTCGTCACTTCTGTGGAATCCTTTCCCTATTTGGCGGTGCCCTTCTTTATCATGGTAGGGTCCGTAATGAACTACTCGGGCATCAGTGGCGCCTTAATGGATTTCGCCGATGTTCTGGTAGGCCATACCAAAGGAGGACTGGCCCAGGTAAACGTACTGCTTAGTGCGTTGATGGGAGGAATTTCCGGGTCCGCCAATGCGGATGCGGCCATGCAGTCCAAGATTTTGGTACCGGAAATGGAGCGAAAGGGCTTTTCAAAGGCATTTTCCGCAGCGGTAACCGCAGGGTCCTCCGCCATCAGCCCGGTAATCCCTCCGGGAACAAATCTGATTTTATACGCACTGATTGCCGGTGTCCCCGTGGGGAATATGTTCCTTGCGGCTTATATGCCGGGAATTCTAATGGCCGTAGCCCTGATGATCACGGTGCATATTATTGCGGTTAGACGAGACTACAAACCCAGTAGGGACCGGATGTCCAGCTTTTTAGAAATCCTAAAACAGTTCGGGAAATCCATCTGGGCATTATTTATTCCCTTCGGAATTATTATGGGAATGCGCTTCGGAATCTTTACGCCGACGGAGGCGGGAGGGATCGCCGTAGTATTTTCCATCATCGTAGGATTTATCGTATACAAACAGTTAAAGCCGGTTCATATTCCACTCATTTTAATGGATACGGTAAAGGGAACCGGTGGAGTCATGGCCATTATTGCCAGCGCCCGGGTTTTTGGGTACTACTTAACCTTAGAGCGAATTCCTCAAATGATTACGGAGAGTTTAGTGAACTTTACTGATAGTACCTTCGTTTTACTGATTGTCATCAATCTATTACTCTTATTCATCGGAATGTTTTTAGAGGGTGGGGCAGCACTGGTAATCCTGGCACCACTACTGGTTCCTGCAGTTGTGGCCTTTGGGGTGGATCCCATTCACTTTGGAATGATTTTTATCGTAAATATTATGATCGGTGGATTGACACCGCCCTTCGGGTCCATGATGTTTACCGTAAGTACCATCGTCAATGTAAAACTGGAGGATTTTATCAAGGAAATCTGGCCCTTTATCGGAGCCTTGGTTGCGGTACTACTATTGATTACCTACTCCGAGACGGTTGCCCTGTTTACACTGAATCTGTTTAAATAATCCCTGGACCATTGGCAAAAGGAGGACGCTTACTGTGACATTACAAGAGAAAAACGTATTTCTGTTGGATATGGACGGAACCATTTATTTAGGAGACGAGTTGATTGAAGGGGCCAAGGATTTTTTAGCCGCCTTAAGGGAACGGGGAAAGCGCTACATCTTTCTGACCAACAACTCCTCGAAAAATAAAGAAGTGTATGTGGAAAAACTGAATAAACTGGGCATCAAGGCCACAGAAGAGGAAGTCTTTACCTCCGGGGAAGCCACCACCCTCTATCTTAATAAGGAAAAACCGGGAGCTCGAGTGTATCTTTTGGGTACTCCCGCCTTGGAAAAGGAATTTACCGATGCAGGTTTTGTCATCGAAAAAGAGCGAAAAAAAGAAGTGGACTATGTGGTCCTGGGCTTTGATACCACCCTAACCTATGAAAAACTGTGGGGAGCCTGTGAGTACATTGCCAAGGACGTGGCCTATATCGCCACCCATCCGGATTTTGTCTGTCCCTTGCCAAACAACGAGTTTATGCCCGATGCGGGAGCCATGGCGGCGCTGATTGAAGCCGCCACGGGAAAAACTCCCAAGGTTATGGGAAAGCCCAATAAACAGGTAGTGGAAAGCATCGCCTTAAAATACGGCCTTGAAAAGAAGGATATGGCCATGGTGGGAGACCGGCTATATACCGATGTTGAGACGGGAAACAACGCAGGCATCGCCTCGGTAATCGTCTTCTCGGGAGAAACCAAGGAAAAAGACTATGAAATGAGCCCCATTCGGGCCACCTTCGCCTATCCTTCCGTAAAAGAGATGATTGAAGAGGTCTAAGTTAGCACCCCCCTTCTCTTGTTTTTTTTTATAAAAAGACTATAATAGAAACAACAGGTTCTTTAAATCTCAGTATTTGAGAATAGAGATTTAGGGCATCGAAAGTCGTGAAGGGATGATCAAATGACAGAGAACATCTTCAATCACATCGAAACCAATCCGGTGATCGCCGCGGTGCAAAATATCGAGGATGTGGACATCGCCGTAGGCTCCCAGGTGGGCATGATTATTTTGATGTGTGCCAACATCATGAATGCCCGGGACATGGTGGATAAAATCCGAAAATCCGGGAAACTGGTAATCATTCATATGGATTTCTTAGAAGGCATCGGCCGGGACCAAAAAGCGGTAGAGTACGTGGCAACGGTGCTTGGCCCCGACGGGATCATCAGCACCCGCAACAGTCATATCAAGCACGCAAAGCAGTGTGGGATATTTGCGATCCAGCGTTTCTTTCTTATCGACAACAAATCCTATGAAACGGCCATATCCAGCGTCAAAAGCAATAAGCCGGATATGATTGAAATTATGCCCGGGGTGATGCCCACTATCATCAAACGGATCACCAAAGATCTTATGATTCCCGTCATTGCGGGAGGACTGATCAGTACCAAACAGGACATCATGGAAGCCCTGCAGGCAGGAGCCATTGCCGCCTCCACCGGGAAAAAATATTTGTGGGAGTTATAATCCCTAAAATTCGGGTATAAATATAAGTAGAAATGGAACTGCAGCAAAACACAATATATCTGCTGAAAAAGCAAAACTGAATAAAAAGGCGAGAATAGGAGAGCCGTGCACAGAATCTATGATAACCATAGGTTTTTGTTGTACGGTTTTTTTAATGGAGTGATGAATTTAAAGGAGGAAGTAGAATGTATGATATAACCGTAATCGGAGCCGGGATCACCGGAACCTTTATTGCCAGGGAGCTGTCCCGGTACGACCTGAATATTTTACTGCTGGATAAGGAAAACGACGTAGCCAACGGGACCACCAAGGCCAACAGTGCCATCGTTCATGCGGGCTATGACGCAGCGGAGGGGACCCTGAAGGCAAGGTTCAACGTAAGGGGAAATAAAATGTACGACGAAATCTGCAGGGACTTGGATGTGCCCTTTAAGCGGGTGGGATCTTTGGTTACCGCCTTTAACGAGGAGGAGATGGAAACTATTCAGTGTCTATACCAGCGGGGGATTACCAACGGCGTACCGGATATGAAGATTCTGGACAAAGAAGAAGTCCTTGCAATGGAAGGGAACTTAAAAGAAGACATTAAAGGGGCCCTTTATGCAAAAACCGGAGGGATTGTAGGCCCTTGGGAGCTGGCCATTGCCCTGGCGGAAAACGCCGTGGAAAACGGTGTGGAGCTTCGACTGAACAGTCCCGTAACCGCCATAAAAAAAGTGGAGAAGGGCTACCGGGTAAGCGCAGGAGAAAAAACCTATAAAACGAAGGTGGTCATCAACTGTGCCGGAGTCTATGGGGACCAAATCGATCAGATGATCAATGAAAAGACCTTTGAAATACTTCCCAATCGGGGAGAGTACAATCTCTTTGATAAATCCGTAGGGGATATGGTAAAAACCGTGGTATTCGGTTGTCCTTCGGCGGCAGGGAAAGGCACCGTGATTTTGCCCACGGTTCATGGCAACTTACTACTGGGACCTACCGCGGACCCCATTGATAATAAAGAGGATACCAGAACCACTTTTGATGGATTGACTTCAATTAACGATCATGCCAAGGCAACCTTAAAACAGATCGGATTTCAGGATGTGATCACTTCCTTTAGCGGCATCCGGGCCAAGGTGGCCAGGAAGGACTTTATCATTGAAAAAGCCCGGGGACGGGAGGATTTTATCAATGTGGCGGGAATTGATTCCCCGGGACTGACCGCGGCACCGGCTATTGCAGAGTACGTGGTGGAAATGGTACAAGCATCGGCGACGTCGCTGGAGATGCCCCTTAGGGAAAAGGAAAACTTTAATCCTCGACGAACCCCGTCGATCCACTTTATGGATTTAAGTACCAAAGAGCAGGAAAAACTGATTGCAAAAGATGCCCGTTTCGGACGGATCATCTGTCGATGTGAGAACATCACCGAAGGGGAAATTGTGGACGTCATTAAAAGAAAAGCGGGAGCCACCACCTTAGACGGCGTAAAACGACGGGCACGACCGGGCTCGGGACGTTGTCAGGGAGGATTCTGTGCACCGAGGGTAATGGAAATTATCGCCCGGGAGCTGGACGTGGATATGAAGGATGTATTAAAGGACGGAAAAGGGTCCTACATTCTAACGGAGAAAACCAAATAACACCGGGAAGAGGAGGAATCACATTGTTAAACTATGAGATTGTGGTCATCGGCGGAGGTCCTGCGGGACTTGCGGCAGCCATTGAAGCGAAAAAGAACGGCGCGAAAGAAATCCTGGTCTTAGAGCGGGACTTGGAACTGGGAGGGATTCTCCAGCAGTGTATCCATAACGGATTCGGTCTTCATGTATTCAAAGAGGAGCTGACGGGCCCGGAATATGCGGAGCGTTTTATTCAGGAACTGAAGGATATGGGCATTGAATACAAACTGGATACCATGGTACTGGAGGTATCCGATGATAAAAAGGTGAGGGCCATGAACCGGGAGGAAGGGATCTTAAACATCCGGGCAAAAGCCGTAATTCTGGCCATGGGATGTCGGGAGCGAACCCGTGGGGCCATTCGAATTCCCGGAACCCGGCCCGCAGGGGTAATGACCGCCGGTACCGCCCAACGATTTGTCAACATGGAGGGGTATATGACCGGGAAACGGGTATTGATTCTTGGTTCCGGAGATATCGGACTCATTATGGCAAGAAGACTGACCTTAGAAGGTGCCGAGGTTCTGGGAGTCGCGGAGCTGATGCCCTTTTCCGGAGGCCTGAACCGAAACATCGTTCAGTGTCTGGAGGATTTTGATATCCCCCTTTATCTACAGCATACGGTCATTGATATCGAAGGGAAGGACCGGGTAGAAGCGGTAACCATCGCAAAAGTGGATGAGCGGTATAAGCCCATTAAAGGGACAGAAAAACGCTTTGACTGTGATACCTTACTCTTATCCGTGGGACTGATTCCGGAGAATGAATTGTCGAAATCCGCAGGGATTACCTTGGACAAGATCACCGCAGGTCCCAGAGTAAACGAAGCCATGGAGACCAGTGTGGAAGGGGTCTTCGCCTGTGGCAACGTGGTCCACGTCCATGATTTGGTGGACTGGGTAACGGAGGAGAGTCGAAAAGCAGGAAGAAATGCGGCTAGGTACGTATCCGGGGCCTTGAAAAATAAGGGAAACAAGATTGCCGTACAGGGAATCAACGGGGTTCGCTACGTGGTACCCCAGGAAATTCGACCGGAAAATCTGACGGGAAAAACGGAATTTATGATGCGGGTGGACGCCGTATATCAAAACGTAACACTGGTAGCGAAAATCGGAGAGGAAGTTCTCAGAAGCGTAAAAAGGCGACATGTGGCTCCGGGAGAGATGGAAAACCTGGTGCTGGACCTTGGAAATATCAATCCGAACAATATGGAAAACCTGACCATTGAATTGGTTCAAGAGGAGGGTGCCTGATGGAAAAAAAAGAAATGATTTGTATCGTATGTCCCGTGGGGTGTCATATGGAGGTTGTCAAGAACGGAAAGTCGGAAGAGGGCTACGAAGTAAGCGGCAATCAGTGCCTACGGGGAAAGGTCTACGGAATTAAAGAGATGAGCAATCCCACAAGAGTGCTGACCACCACGGTAAAAATCACCGAGGGAAAACTGCCCAGACTGCCGGTGAGTACCAAAGGAGCCATTCCCAAGGGCATGATGATGGAAGCGATGAAGGTCATCAATCAGGTGGAAGTCCAAGCCCCGGTAACGGTGGGAAAAGTAGTCATTAAAAACCTGCTAAACACCGGTGTGGATGTGGTAGCGACCCGAAGTATGGAAGCGGATTCCCGGTCTCAATCCCAAAAAGTCAGTTGAAATCACCGATTATTTCTCAAATTCGTATAGTTGAACTCAACCCTAGTATCCTAACGATTGCTAGGGGAAACATCGATTAAATAGCAGTGGAATCATTAGCTGGAAGGAAAGGCGGAAGAAGAACATGTTA
>SLKF01000286.1 GCA_007134725.1 Clostridiales bacterium
ACGTTGGGAATGCATAAAAAGGGGCGGCATCATGATATTGTAACTGTGGACGATTGTCGTATCATGGACGAGGATTTCCGCAGGATTTTAATGGCAGTACTGGATTATGCCAAGGAACACAGCCTAATCCAGTATAATTCCATGAGACATGAAGGTTTTCTTCGTCATTTAGTGGTAAGAAAAGGGCACTATACCAACGAAATCATTGTTCACCTTGTCACCACAACCCAGGATCATCATGAATTTGATGCTTTAGGCAAGAAGCTGCAAAGCTTAAATATTGACGGAGAGATCGTTGGATTTCTACATTCTCTAAACGACGGACTGGCGGATGTCGTGCAAAGTGACGAAATGATGATTATCTTTGGGAAAAAAGAATACCGGGAAAAACTATTTGACTTAACCTTTGAAATATCTCCCTATTCCTTTTTTCAAACCAATACCTTAGGAGCGGAAACTCTTTACCGGGAAGTCATCGATTTTCTAGGAGATGTGAAAGGTAAAACCGTTCTGGATCTCTACTCAGGTACGGGAACCATCGCCCAAGTGTTAGCAAAGGATGCTAAACATGTCATTGGTATTGAACTGGTAGAAGAGGCGGTTGAAAAAGCCAAGGGGAATGCAAAAATAAATAACTTGGATAACTGCACTTTTATCGCCGGAGATGTAAAGGAAAAAATGCTGGGAATTTCGGAAAAGATTGATGCTCTGGTAATTGATCCCCCAAGAGAAGGGATACACGATAAAGTTCTAAGAGATATTCTATCTTATCAGTTAAAAGAAATGGTTTACGTCTCCTGCAATCCGAAAACTTTAGTTAAAAATTTAAAAACCTTTCAGGAAACCGGTTATTCAGTGAAAAAAGTACGGGGTGTGGATCTTTTTCCTCACACATCCCATGTAGAGACGGTTTGTCTGCTTGTAAGGAAATAAGTGACATTGCTCTTACCCATACATCAGGAACTTACATGACAAATTCAACCGGAAAATATTTATTCTTTTAAATCGTAAATTATTCGAAGAAAAAGCATCATACTTAATGGATTGTAGGTGAATCAACTTCTTTCGTTTGAGATGATCGAATGATGAACGTGTTAAAATTAAGGCATTGTTCTATTTTTTTTAATCTTGGCAAATGGTAGAAAAACAGCAGAGGATATATATATTCTATGTTCCTGGAAGGATGATTCAGTCGTTCTGAACCGTAAAACTTGAAAACTAATGCATTATTAAGCTTTTTTATAAATAAAGTAAAATTCATAGAAAATATTCATTGGATTGTTCGTTAAATCTTCGATACACTAAAGAGGATATAAAATCCAACGGATAAGGATGTTGCATATGATTATTGATCTTCATGTACATGAAAAAAGACATTCAAGTGATAGCGTTTTATCCTTGGAAGATGCAGTTTGGCAGGCGAGAAAGCTGGGCTTGGACGGGATTTGTATTACGGATCATGATAATAATGAGATACGGGATTTTGCAAAGGATTACAGTGAAGAAGTAGATTTTCCAATCTTTGTCGGGGCAGAAATTTTTACGAAAGAGGGTGATTTTGTGGTCTTTGGATTAGATAAGATCCCTGATAAGACCCTTTCCGCCCAAGAGCTCCTTCATGAAGTGGAAGAAGCCGGTGGCGTTGCCATCGCAGCTCATCCTTACCGGAACACTTTTCGCAGTCTTGGAGACTGGAGTTATACCCTGGAAGGTTTTTGGGCTGTTGAAGCTTTTAATGGAACCACACTAATAGAGAAAAATGAGCAGGCCCTCAACATGGCAAAAGAGATTAATATGCCGATGGTGGGAGCCAGTGATGCTCATCAAATCAAAGACCTTGGCAAGATGGCTACCCGTTTTCTTTCAAAGATCCACTCTGAGAAAGACTTGATTAACGCTATAAAGACTGGACAGGTATACCCTGTAGAGTGGACGCCGGAGGGATATCAACCGGTAACCAGAATACAAGTAAATGAAGAATTCGTGACAGCAAATAACCTCTAGAGTATTAGTCTAGAGGCTTTTTTTATGATTTAATGAATTTTTATAATTTGTTGAGTTTTGTGGGTAGGTACTTGGACTTTCGTCCCCCTACTCGAAAATGATGGAAGAGACTTCGTTCATGGAAATCCAGAATCATCGGTATAAAGTCTTTGCCGTTCATACGGATACTCCCCTTTGCACAGGAGCGCTCATCAAATCGTTTTACATCATCCCTACGAAGATGCTCTCCCAGAAAAGCAATCGGTACGGGATCCCCACTGTGAATCATGGAACCGATGCTTGGGGTACTGTGGTCCCCGGTAACGACGAGAAGGACATCTTCCTTTAAAGTGTAATCAATAATAGGGGTAAGGAGAGGATCTATTTCTTCCAATACCTTTACCTTAGCGAAGGGATCCTTAGTATGTGCTGCCTGGTCTGTTTCCTTAGTATGCAGATGGATGTATTCATAAGAAGAAGCTAAAGCTTGTTCAACCCCCTCCGCAAAGGTTTTATAGGGAGTATACTGCATATTAAATAGGTGGGCAATTCCACGGATCGAAGTGCTGGATCCGATGATTTCTCCGGTCATGCCGTTCTCTTCTTGAAAAGATAGAAGCTTCTTTGACATTCCTGCCCACTTTGGAAGAAGAAAATTTGCCGGCTGAAGTCCTTGAGCGACTCTTTTTTTATTGACCGGATGTTCTTTTAGACGAAAATACATCTCTTTCATAAAACCGTTGATCAAATCCGATGTAGCTTTTGCTTTAGGCTCATTTGTATTATAGGGTTCTGACCGAAGTACATAACCTAAAGGATAAATACCATCGGGGTCTGAGATTTCCGTCGTCAGATTGTCTCCTGCAACCTCCAAAAAACCATGGCCGTCTGTGGTGAAGTGCCAATTGAATTGGTATCCATCAAAGTTTGAAGGAATGACTTTACCCAGTTCCAGACTGTCCTCTTTAGGAAGATCCATTAAATAACGGGTTTGTATCTCATAATCATGATTTTTATTAACGGAGGCCCAAGAAGTGACCATATACAAATGGTCTTTTTTTAACGCGATTCCATGGGAAATTCCTTCGATAATAGACCGTCCTGGAAATTTTTCTTCAGGATAGCCCAGTAGTAGATAATGGGAAAAATCTGTTCCCACAGGAACCCCTAGACGATAAGGAATCATCGTTCCGGTTTCACCGAGGGTAGCAATACGGTCAAGATTAGGTGTACAAGCATATTCGAGGGGGGTTTTTCCTCCAAGTTCATCGCAGACCCGGTCACCTACACCATCCAGAAGAACAACTAGAGTTTTCATTGACTAGCCTCCCATTTCCATAAGGGTTTTTGAAGTTCTTGCAAGGAGGCGTTGGGGTTTTCAATTAAAATTTTCCCAAGACGAATGGAAACCGGTACAAGAAATTCGGTTAAAAAAGTTCGGAGTCCCTCATCGGAGTAAACGGTTGCGCCATTCATTTTTCGATAGTTACCACTATACATACAGGCGGGGTGCTCTTTTCCTTCTTCCCATTCCCAGCCGAGAAGTTCTGTTATAGCATCACCCTCTAGGATATCACGAATGGGAAAGAGTAGCTCTACATCCAGATTTTCCAAGACGGCAGCATAGGCATCCAAAGAAGGATTTAATTGATTGAGTTTGATTTTCCCTCCGTGGCTGACCCGCTCACCGGATATGATTTTACCGCCCAGGCGACGGGCCATGGGGACTCGTAGAAGATGAAAATACATATGGCAGCCAATGCACGGGGTATAAAAACCGTAACGTTCTATCAGTCCATGCACCGGCCGACCATTCAACACACTCCAGAGTTTGGGATTGCTGAAGACAATAGTTGGGTGAAGAATTTTCTCTTCTCCGTAAAGATCTTCTACCCGTTGCCGTAAGCGTTTTTCATTATCTTTTAGACCTTCTAAATTACCATATTCCGTACCGGCAAAAGACATAACCGGAAGAATGTGATTAATAGAAGGGGTTTCAAAAGCTTTTAAGATCGCTGCAACACTATCTCTTCCGGAAAATTCACCGATCACGGTTTCTTTCGGAAGAGACGTAAGTATTTTTTCGATTTCTTCATGGGATTGATTGAAATGTTCCATTTTAGCACTCCTTTTACAATAAATTGATGGGATTTTATTTTAGTATAGCATAGATGATTGGATTAGTGCATTCCAGATACAGATAAGAATTATATAAAAGAAGGTATTTTTAAAACAAGAAATTCTGAGACTTTAGTCCGAAAATATCTTTTTTGAATATTCGGTCTATAAAAAATAAAAAGAATGAAGATGACGGAGACGATGAAGCAATCGATGATGATGATGATGAGGATCCCGCGGATGAAGAGGAGCAGGTAACCATTCCCCAAACCGGAGACCAGAATTATTATCTGTATCTATTTATCATTTCATCCTTAATGGCCCTTGCAGCTGTTAAAGTTAAAAAATCAGACGCTTAACCTAGGTTCGTTCTTTAAAGCCCCCGGTGATTACCGGGGGCTTTTTTTTAACTATTGATTGAATGCAAACATAATGTTATAATGTTATTAATAAAACAAACTATTAAGGAGTGTGTTTGCATGATCGATTTAAGTGAAGTGTTTTGGAATGCCTCCGTAGAGGAGATGAAAAGAGGATATATCTACGATGACCTTAAGGAGGATTTCATCTGCCTGATTTGTGGAGAGAGTTTTTCCGATGGAATCATCTATGAAAAGAATGAGCAGTGGATGGATGCTAAAATGGCAGTGAAAAATCATATTATCGAAAAACATGTTTCGGTTTTTAGTTACTTGATCAACTTAAGTAAAAGATATACGGGCCTTACAGATATACAAAAGGAGATTTTAGAGGACCTCTATCAAGGGTTTACTGACAAGGAAATTGTAGAAAAACAAGGTGGGAAAAGCACCTCCACCATCCGAAACCATCGATTCAAACTGCGGGAAAAGGAAAAACAGGCGAGGGTGTATTTAGCGTTAATGAGCTTATTGGAAAACAGTAAAAAAAATGGAGAAAACTTAGATGATCTGGTAGAGGTTCATCGGGAGGCTACTATGGTGGATGATCGATATGTCATTACCCAAGAAGAAAAAGATAAAGTAATGAACATTTATGTAAAAGAGGGGAAAGTAATTGCTTTTCCCAGCAAAGAAAAAAAGAAACTCATTATTCTCCAGTACATCATGGAACAATTCCCTGCGATGAAAACATACACGGAAAAGGAAGTAAATGAAATCATTAAGGGGATCATTGATGATTATGTGACGGTTCGAAGATACCTAATTGAGTATGGGTTTATGGATCGAAAGCAGGATGGTAGTGAGTACTGGCTAAAAGGTTAAAGCAAGGTTGAGATGGTTCTGAAAAATATTTTACGGGAGTTAACCTTTTTCATGTTCTTCATTCGTGTTATAATAGTATCCGTGAAAGTGTTAAGGAGGATGAACATGAAAAAGAAAGAAGATATAAAAGTAGTTGTGGGAATGTCCGGCGGGGTAGACTCTTCGGTTGCAGCATTATTATTGAAAGAGCAGGGCTATGACGTCGTCGGCGTATTTATGAAAAACTGGGACGAAGAAGCCTTAGGTGGAGAATGCACCGCAACGGAAGATTATGAGGATGTTCGAAGAGTTTGTGGGAAAATCGGTATTCCCTATTACACCGTAAACTTTGAAAAGGAATACTGGGATAATGTATTCACATATTTCTTAGAGGAGTACAAAAAAGGTCGAACTCCGAATCCCGATGTAATGTGCAATAAAGAAATCAAATTCAATGTGTTTCTGAAATATGCAGAGTCCATCGGAGCCGAGTATCTAGCAACAGGCCATTTTGCAAGAATTCGTCATGAAGATGGAAAATATCACCTGGTAAGAGGGGTGGATTCCAATAAAGACCAAACATATTTTTTGAATACTTTAGGTCAGGAACAATTAGCTAAAAGTCTTTTCCCTGTGGGAGAATTGACCAAACGAGAAATCCGAAAAATCGCAGAGGACCATGGTCTGATAACGGCAAATAAAAAAGACAGTACGGGAATATGCTTTATCGGAGAACGGAATTTTAAAGAATTTTTAAGCAATTATTTGCCCGCTACTCCTGGGAAAATACGGACTATATCAGGAGAAATAAAAGGAGACCATGATGGGCTAATGTATTATACCTTAGGCCAACGAAAAGGTCTTGGCATCGGTGGTTCCGGTTCTGGATCGGGAGAAGCCTGGTTTGCAGCTCACAAAGATTTAGTTCATAACACCCTGTATGTGGTTCAAGGGGCGAAACATCCCGCCCTATTTTCGAAGGGACTCTATGCCAACAACCTTCACTGGGTAAGGGAGAAACCACCGGCAGTAAGCTTTAATTGTACTGCAAAGTTTCGATACAGACAGAACGATCAAAAGGTAAAAGTGGAAATATTGGAAAACGGATACTGCAAAGTCATTTTTGATGACCGACAAAAAGCGGTAACACCGGGACAAGCGGTAGTTTTTTATGATGAAGAACGATGTCTTGGTGGAGGCATTATCGACGAGGTTTTCCATTACTAATTAAGTAAAGAAAAGACTTCTTAGATCTTCTAATCCCATATCAAGCAAAGGGAGGAAGTTGTGGATACTAGAAAAAGGATAAGATAAACGTCTTGTTCTTTTTTTATGTCCGCATTTTTGCTGTCATAACTTTTTGGTTTTTTAGCATCAACATTTTACTGCCTAACAGAGGAAATAAAGAATTAGAATTGTTTGTGTGAAATCTAGTTTTATAGGTATAAATAGAATAAGGAAAGTTCAATATAACGAAATTATTAGGAGGGATGTATATGTTTAGAGTAAACCTAGAAGTAGGACAAACCCATCGGGTGCAAAAAAGAGTTCAATATGAAGATTCATCGGTAAGTTTCGGAAGGAGCGGAATTGAAACCCTGTTTTCCACTACAGCCTTAGTACAGTTGATGATACAAGCTGCGGTAGAGCTTGTGGGTGAACATATTCCGAAGGACTACGTCAGTGTTATGCAAAAAATGGAGCTGACCCATTTAAATCCAACTCTTCAAGGGGTATTTGTTACGGCTACGGCAGAACTCGTGGAAATGGAACATAACGTACTCAAATTTAAAATAACCTGTCATGATGAACTGGGAAAAATTGCAGAAGCCACTCAAACCCGGCATATCGTAAACAAACAGGGACTTATTAATCGGGCACACCAGCGTGCGGAAAAACTGGAAGAGAAAATCCAGTAATCCACCTATAAAAATACAAAAAATCCGTTGGGGCATAGACCTCAACGGATTAAAGACTGCTTTGAATTAAAATTTGAATCATTTCTCTTAGGGTTGCATCTCTGGGGATTTCAAATGTTCCCGGTCTTAAACGGTGGGAAACATTAAGATTTTCGGTTGTTTCAACAAATTCAGCAGAGCTATTAACCAATGCATTTTTGTGCAGTTCATCTCCGACTTGAGCGGCGGTAGCTCCCTGAGGTATTTGTATCGTAACGGTTTCGCTTTCATTGAGGGAATCGGATTCCTTTTCTTCAGCCGACTCCTCTTCACCCGAATCACTGACTGTAGTGTTTTCTGCTAGGTCATCTTGGTCTTCTTCTACTAGGGACTGATTGTCTGAATCATCTCTGTTGTTGGAAGAACTGATAAAACTGGATAGATCCTGGTCAAAAACAGTAAAGTTTGTCCCGATTACAAATACAATCCCCAATATTACAAGCAAAGACAATAAAAGATCTGTGTAATCGTATATAAAATCTTTCAATTTGTTCATAATTTGATCCTACTTTCTCTCATTGGCTTAGACTTCTACTGTGTTTTTAAACACTATAAATAATATACCATATTTTCAGAAGAATTTACATACTTCCTTGAATAAAAAGGATTTGAACCTCCGGTTGATGGGGTTTATATTGATTTGATAAATAAGTAGTGATAAAATAACAGAGTAGTGATAAGCAGAATGGAGGACCTAATATGAAAAAAGAAATATTTGAGTGGGTAAAAACCATTATCATCTCGTTGATCATTGCTTTAGTGATTACCACTTTTATGAAACCTACTATTGTTAAGCACTATTCTATGCAACCCACTTTGGATGAAAATGACTTTTTAATCATCAATCGGCTGCTGTACACAAGAGGTACTCCGGAACGAGGGGACATCATCGTGTTTGAGTCAAATCAAATGGATAATAATGGAGATCAGAAGTTATTAATTAAAAGAATCATCGGATTACCGGAAGAAGAAATTGAAATCCGGGGAGGACAGGTATACATTAATGAGGAGCTTTTAGTAGAGCCCTATTTAGAAGATGGCTATACCCATGGAAATATTCATCAATTTATTGATGAAAATACCCTTTTTGTTATGGGAGATAATCGAAACAACAGCTTAGACAGTCGTAACGAGGATTTAGGTCTGGTAAAAATCGAAGATATTGTGGGTAAAGCTTTTGTACGACTCTACCCCTTTAGTGAAATCGGCATCATCGAATAGCAAAAAAAAGGAGGCTATATGCTTCATGGAAGAAAAAGAAATGATTACCCTAACCCTCCCCGGGGATATAAAAAAACACTATCCTAAGGGAAGTACTTTTCAAGAAGTA
>SLKF01000004.1 GCA_007134725.1 Clostridiales bacterium
AACGAATAAATATGCGGAGGGATATCCCGGGAAACGTTATTATGGTGGTTGCGAAGAAGTAGATGTGGCGGAAAATCTAGCCATCGATCGTTTAAAAGCCCTGTTTAATGCAGAACATGCTAATGTGCAGCCCCATTCCGGTTCCAATGCAAATCTCGGTGTTTATTTTGCGGTGCTAAAGCCCGGAGACACGGTTCTGGGAATGAATTTATCCCATGGAGGACACTTAACCCACGGAAGCCCGGTGAACTTCTCCGGATCCTATTATAACTTTGTAGATTACGGAGTAGATCCGGACACTCAACAGATTGATTATGAAGTTGTTCGGGAAAAAGCTTTAGAATCGAAGCCAAAGTTAATTGTAGCCGGAGGCAGCGCTTACCCAAGAAAAATCGATTTTAAAAAATTCAAAGAAATTGCTGACGAAGTAGGAGCGTACCTAATGGTAGATATGGCTCATATTGCAGGACTGATTGCAGCGGGACTTCATATGAATCCCTGCGAGTATGCAGATTTTGTAACCACCACTACCCATAAGACCTTAAGAGGTCCTCGGGGAGGTGCCATTCTTTGCAAGGCAAAGCATAAAAAGCTTATTGACAAAGCTATTTTCCCAGGAATGCAAGGTGGACCATTAATGCATGTGATTGCTGCAAAGGCCGTAGCTTTTAAAGAAGCCTTAAGTGAGGAATTTAATGAGTATCAACAACAGGTTATTAAAAATGCCAAAGCCCTGGGAGAAGAATTGAAAAAACGGGATTTCACTTTGGTTTCTGATGGAACGGATACCCACTTACTCCTAGTGGATTTAAGAAATAAAAACATCACAGGAAAAAAAGCAGAAAATTTGTTGGATGAAGTGAAAATTACCGTTAATAAAAACACCATTCCCTTCGATCCTGAGAGTCCTTTTGTAACCAGTGGAATTAGAATAGGCACTCCAGCGGTAACCACAAGAGGAATGAAGGAAGAAGACATGGCAGTAATTGCAGAGATTATGGACCTTATTATTACAAACCCTGATAAGAAATCAGAAGCCATAAAAATGGTAGATAAACTTTGCAAGAAATATGAACTGTATGTTTCAGTGAAATAAGCAAAATCTTAATTTTGGTACTTTTAGTTAGAAACATGTGGTAAGTTTGCAAAAAAGGTAGAGACCGTAAAGCGCTCTACCTTTTTTAGCCTAAAGGGGAGAATCTTTTGATTTCAAAAAGCGAATTAAACGTGATCTTGGAAAAAATACTATATTCCATTGAAGAAGGGGTTCATGTTATTGATAACTATGGAAAAACTCTTTTGTATAATGATGAAATGGCCACATTAGAAGAAATGAACACGAAAGACGTCATAGGAACCAATCTTTTGTCCCTATTCCCCAGTTTGACAGAGGAAAGCAGTACCTTACTCCGGGTACTAAAGACAGAAAAACCGATTATTAATAAAAGTCAAACCTACTTAAATCATGAAGGAAAAGAAATAACCACCATTAACTCTACGTTTCCCCTCTATTATAAAAATGAGAAAATCGGTGCTTTGGAAATCGCTAAAAACATTACGAAAATTAAAAAACTATCGGATCAGATTCAACAGTTACAGGATCAGTTAATTGAACCCATGGAAAACACTCAGAAGAGAAGGAATCAATATAATTTTGATTATTTGATCGGTAAAAGTTCCGAATTTTTTAAAGCGATTGCGATTGCCAGAAAAGCAAGTAAAACCTCTTCCAGTGTTTTGATTTATGGTGAAACCGGAACGGGTAAAGAAATATTTGCCCAAAGCATTCATAACGAAAGCATTAGAAAAAACAAACCTTTTATCGGACAAAACTGTGCGGCATTTCCCGAGAATCTATTAGAAGGCATTCTATTTGGAACAAAAAAAGGAAGCTTTACCGGAGCAGTTGACCGTCCCGGGATTTTCGAGCAAGCTAACGGAGGCACCATTCTTTTAGACGAAATTGATTCAATGGATCAGAACTTGCAAGCGAAGCTTTTACGAGTGTTGCAGGAAAATTATATTCGTAGAATTGGTGGAACAAAGGATATTTCCATAGATGTCCGAATTCTTGCTACTACGAATCAAGACCCTAAAGTACTGTTAGAGAAAAACTTAATTCGAAAGGACCTTTATTATCGATTAAGCGTCTTAAATATTATCATTCCCCCTCTTAGGGATAGAGAACAGGACCTGGACTTGTTGAGTGATTACTTTATAGATAAATACAATCGAAAATTCAATAAAGAAGTATGGATGCTTTCCGATGGAGTTAAAGATGTTTTTAATTCTTACCGTTGGCCGGGGAATGTGCGGGAATTGGAAAATATTATTGAAGGGGCCATGAATCTTATTCATCAGGAACACGTCATTAAAGAAGAGCATTTATCTAATTACATCGTCGATTTTTATAATAATATGCATAAACAAACCGACGACATAAAGGGGAAAGATTTTACCGGGAAAAGTGGAATAGTTAATTCAATGAGAAAGCCCTTGGATTTAAACAAAGCACTGGAGAATTTTGAGAAACAATTAATTGCAAATGCTTTAGGAGTCAATCAACAAAATATCAGTCGGGCAGCGAGGATGCTAAATATTAAGAGACAAACCCTGCAATACAAAATTAAAAAACACAAATTAGAATTGTAGGCGCAAAATTATTTGCATTAGATGCAAAATAATTTGCGTCTTCTTTGTTTTTTGATGAATAGCCTGAAAAAAATGAATAAACAATGAATAAATAGTTAGGTGAATTATAGTTATACATGCAGATTGCAAGTGAAATGATTTAAACTGCATATATAGCATTCAAGAGTGAGGTTATTAGGATTATAAAGACAATTTATTATGAATAAGTAGGTTTTTTATAGCTTATTTTGCTTGCATCATTATTCTGGCATACTAATTGCAATATATTAATTAGAAAGATAAAATGTATTCAGAAGTTTGCAGACGAATTTTAAAATTATAAGGAGGTTTTATGATGAAAAAAAACGTTAAAGTAGTTATTTGGGGATTTGGTGCTATGGGTAGTGGAATGGCGGAGATGCTGTTGAAAAAACAAGGCGTCGAAATTGTTGGAGTTTGTGATCGAAATGAAGAACGGGTTGGAAAAGACATGTATGAAGTGTTGGAAATCGAACGGGGAGAGCGAAGTCCTGTGGTAATAACCAGTGATATCAACGAACTGGCTAAGAAAAACTTTGCAGACGTAGCCATACTTGCAACCGACTCTTTTACAAAAGGAGCTTTTGATAAGATAAAGCTGATGTTAGAAAATCAAATGAATGTAATTTCTACAGCAGAAGAAATGGCGTATCCCAAAGCACAAGAGCCGGAACTTGCTAAAGAGTTAAATAAGATCGCAAAAGAAAACAATGTCACTGTTCTTGGTACAGGAATCAATCCTGGATTTGTATTGGATTACTTAGTATTGGCATTAACAGGAACTTGTGAGACCGTGGACCATATCAGTGCATCAAGAGTCAATGACTTATCTCCCTTTGGTCATGCGGTTATGGAAGAACAGGGCGTAGGTCTTAGTAAAAAAGATTTTGAAGATGGAGTAAAAAACGGTAAGGTAGCGGGACATGTTGGTTTCCCAGAATCCATTCATATGGTTGCCGACGGAATTGGTTGGAATGTGGAAAAAATTGATCAAACTAGAGAGCCCATCATGAGTAACACCGATCGAAAAACCAAATATACAGAAGTAAAAGCCGGAAATGTTGCCGGTTGTAAGCAATGCGGTTACGGTTATGTAGATGGTTCCGTTAAAATTGAGATGGAACATCCTCAACAAATTTTACCGGAAACAGAAGGCATTGATACGGGGGATTATATCAATATTAAAGGGGTACCGAACATTAATATGTCCATTAAACCGGAAATTCCTGGAGGCATCGGAACCATTGCCATGTGCATCAATATGATTCCTCATGTATTAAATGCCAGTGCAGGGCTTAAAACCATGTTGGATCTTCCTGTACCAAGAGCGATTATGGGTGATATGAGAGATATGTTGGATTAATTAGGAGGTGTACCGTTGGAAACTATAAAAAAAGGAAGTTGGGTTCGAATTTATGATGTGGTACTGAAATCCACGGAACGATCTCCAAATTTGCCTGAGGATACAAAAAAAGTACCCTTGGAAATGTGGAATAAAGGTTTTTTACAAAAAGATGCTGAAATTGGGGATCGTGTAACAGTGAAAACCTTAACAAATCGCCTGGTAGAAGGAAAACTTCTTGAAGAAAATCCTACCTATACCCATAGCTTTGGAAAATTCGTTCCGGAAATTTTGCCGATCGGTAGACAGTTAAAAGATATTCTTCGAGGGGGTGAAGAAGATGCATAAAGATACAAGTTATGAAGCGGTGATGAGTCGCCGTGGAGAAATCATGAAAAAAGCTGTAGGCATTGATTATGGAAGCTTTGAATTAGCTGGAGTGGCTTTCGATTACGAACAGATGATGCGTAAAACCGGTTATTCTTTAGAACAGGTGCAAAAAATTCAGCGGTCTACAGGAGTAGGGAATACCCCCTTGTTGGAATTAAAAAACCTTACTGCATTAGCAAGGAAATTTTCCCCGAAAGGGAAAGGGGCTCGGATCTTTATTAAAGATGAAGCTTCCAATCCATCAGGGAGTTACAAAGCAAGAAGGGCCTCTACATCGGTCTATCATGCAAAGAAAAATGGTTATAAAGGCGTCATAGCTGCAACCAGTGGTAATTATGGTGCAGCTGTGGCCTCTCAAGCTGCGATGCATGGTCTGGAGACGATCGTTATTCAGGAGTGTTATGATTCACGAGGGGTAGGTCAACCGGAGATTATTGAAAAAGCCAGAAAGTGTGAGGCTTATGGAGCCGAAGTGGTTCAACTAACCGTAGGACCGGAGTTGTTTTATACTTTCTTAACCACCTTGGAAGATACCGGTTATTTTAATGCCTCGTTATATACTCCATTTGGTATTGCCGGGGTTGAAACTTTAGGGTATGAAATTGCTATGGATTTTCGAGAATTAGAAGGAAAAGATCCTGATGCTGTAATTTGCACGAATGCCGGAGGCGGAAATTTGACCGGGACAGCTCGAGGTTTAATCAAAGCCGGAGCGGAAAATACCCGAATTATCGGTGCCAGTGTAGATCTTTCCGGACTTCATATGGCCAGTGATACAGAATTTAATCGAAAGTCCTTTACAACAGGACATACCGGTTTTGGAATGCCCTATGCTACTTGGCCGGATCGTACCGATGTTCCCAGATCCGCGGCAAGACCTCTTCGGTACATGGATGAGTACTATCTTGTTAGCCAGGGAGAAGTATTTTTCATGACGGAAGCGCTGGCCCAAATTGAAGGTCTGGAAAGAGGTCCTGCAGGAAATACTTCCTTAGCGGTAGCCTTTAGTCTTGCCCAGGAAATGGATGAAGATCAGACCATTGTAGTTCAGGAAACGGAGTATACCGGAGCGGGAAAACATCTTCAACCGCAGTTATCTTTTGCCCGGGAAAATGGGATTGAAATTTTCCGCGGAAATCCCCAAGAAGAGATTCCCGGTAAGAATATCATCCTGCCTTCTCATCCGGAATTAATTAAGGTACGACCGGTGGACTTAAAGAAGATGAAAACCTCCTATGTGAAGAATACAGTAAAGAAGAATGCCATTGAACAATTCTCACAGGATGAAATGGTCTTTTTACAGGAAGAAGTAAAACTGGATAAAGTAAAATTAGAAGCGATTCTTAAAGATCTTAGTATAAAGTATTAATGAAAAATTTGGAGGTGCTATAATTGAAAAGAGAAGATAACTTTCAAGAACGAAGAGAACACTTGAAAAATCTCAGTGATGAAGAGTTGAAAACAAAGTTTTGGGAACTGGCAGAACAAATTGTGGATCCGATGATCGACTTAGCAAAAAAGAACACCACTCCATCCATTGAACGCTCTGTACTCCTTCGTATGGGCTTTTCCAGCATTGAAGCCAAGGCCATTGTAGAAGGCGTTATGGACCGAGGTCTAATGGGCAAAGGAGCAGGTCATGTGGTATACAAGTTAGCTAAAGAGAAAAACATGAGCATTAGAGACGCCGGTATGAAGCTTATGGACGGCGAATTGTGGGATGATGCAGTAAAAATGTTTCAAGGAGGTCAGCAATAATGGAATTAAAACCGAATGAAAAACTAAATGTGGAAAACATTCTTAAGGACTTAGAAAACTATCGTCCCAAAAGAAAGGGCTGGGAATGGAGAAAACGAATTAAAAACCAACAAATCGGTCCATTTATTTTCAATGACTGCTCTGCTCCTATGAAGAACAGTGTGCCATTACCTTCCGCTAAATATTTTGGTAACATTGATCCTCAACCGGAAAATATTATTACCACGGAAGTGGCTTCCGGACGTTTTGAAGATGATATTCGACGAATGCGTATGGCGGCTTGGCATGGAGCTGATCATATTATGGTAATTAGAACCGCAGGACAAAGTCATTTTGATAGTTTGCTCGAAGGAACCCCTCAAGGAATCGGCGGTATTCCAATTACCCGTAAACAAGTCCGTGCCCAACGAAAAGCTTTGGATCTTATTGAAGAAGAAGTGGGTAGACCGCTGAATTATCACTCTTATATCAGTGGTGTAGCGGGACCGGAGATTGCAGTAATGTTTACCGAAGAAGGCGTAAACGGTGCTCACCAGGATCCCCAATACAATGTTCTTTATCGAAATATTAATATGATCCGTTCCTTTGTTGACGCGGCGGAAGCAAAGAAATCCATGATTCATGGAGGCATTGTACAAATTGATGGTGCTCATAATGCCAATGCCACTGCAAGAGAGGCTTGGAAAGTAATGCCGGAGCTCATGGTTCAGCATGCGATCAACTCCATGTTCTCTGTAAAAGTAGGAATGGATAAAAAAGATATTGCACTGTCTACCGTACCACCTACTGCACCACCGGCTCCTTCTATGAAATTGGATTTACCCTATGCGCTGGCTCTTAGAGAAATTTTCTCCGAGTATAAAATGCGAGCTCAGATGAATACGAAATACATTGAGTCCTCTACAAGAGAAGCAACGGTAACCCATGTACTGAATTTATTGATTTCTAAATTGACCAGAGCGGAAATCCAATCAACCATTACCCCTGATGAAGGACGGAATGTTCCATGGCATAAATATAACATTGAAGCAGTAGACACAGCAAAGCAAGCTCTTGTCGGTATGGACGGTTTAATGGAAATGATCGATTTAAAAGAGGATGGTTATCTTGTTGAAAAATCCAGAGAATTAAAGGAACGAGCTGTACTCTTTATGGAGGAAGTATTGGAAGAAGGCGGATACTTTGAATCCGTGCATAAAGGGTTTTTCGTAGATTCTGGAGAATATCCGGAACGAAATGGAGACGGAATTGCTCGAGATATTGAAAAAGGTGTAGGTTCTGGAACGGTATATGAAAGAGATGAAGATTATTTCGCACCGGTTACGGCCCACTTTGGGAACAATAATGTAGAACAATACGATCCGACCGCAAAAGATACACCGTCAGAATTGATTGGTGGTTGTACCTTTGAAAAACCGGAAAAAATTATATACATTGATGAATTGGATCCAAATGATAATGTAAACAACCGGATGGAAGAAAATAAGAGTTATCGGGAGACCACCAATATAAGACCGGAAGTAGAATGGTCCGGTGACGGAACGGTCATGATAAACTTATTCTTGCCTGCAGAAAAACGGGTAGCAGAATATGCTGCGATTGAAATTGTTAAAAAGATGGGACTTAAAGATGTGGAAGTCATTCATCGTGAAGTTATGCAACCCGCAGAAGGTACCCGAGTGGAACTAAAAGGGAAAGTGGATTTTGATATTGATACCGCTACGCTGGAAATTCCACCGGAACCGGAAGTGATGTCCTATGATGAACTTCGGGAAATCATAGATAATAAACCGATGAAAATAGTGGCAGGAACCGTTGGAGAAGACGAACACTCCGTTGGCCTACGAGAAATCATCGATATTAAACATGGTGGTATCGAAAAATACGGGATCGAAGTAAACTATTTAGGAACCTCGGTACCTATTGAAAAATTAGTGGACGCGGCCATAGAGATGAATGCTGATGCCATACTTGCCTCAACCATTATCAGTCATGGTGAAACCCACTATAAAAACATGAAAAAAATTCATGACTTAGCCGTAGAAAAAGGTGTTAGAGACAAAATTACGATTATTGCCGGTGGAACCCAGGTTACTCCTGAAATTGCGGTAAAGCAAGGGGTGGATGCAGGATTTGGTAGAGGTACAACAGGAATGCAAGTGGCTACTTTCCTTGTGAATCACCGTGCAGAACGATTGGAAAGAGAAAATGAAAATTAATGTATTAGTTGCTGAAATTGGAAGCACGACTACGGTAGTCAATGCTTTCCAAGGAGTAGATAGTCCCTGCCCTATGTTTTTAGGGCAGGGGCAACACCCTACAACCGTAAACGAAGGGGACGTAAATATCGGCTTAGAAGGGGCGATCAATGCTCTTAAGGAATCACTGAACATTGATGTGATCGAATACGACGAAATGTTAGCCACATCCAGTGCCGCAGGGGGACTGAAAATGACCGTTCATGGACTGGTATACGATATGACGGTTCGGGCAGCAAAAGAAGCAGCCTTAGGTGCCGGTGCGAATATTCATAAAATCACCGCAGGGAAACTCAGACGGGGAGATTTAAAAAAGATTCAGGAAATCAAGCCCAATATTATTCTGATTGCCGGTGGCGTGGATTATGGAGAACGAGCCACCGCCATTGAAAATGCGGGAAAAATTGCGGAGCTGGATCTTAATATTCCCATCATCTATGCCGGAAATGTAGAAAACCAGGAAGAAATACTAGAGATTTTCAATGAAAGAAAATATTCCAATGTATTTTGTGTAGAAAATGTATATCCGAAAATTGACGAACTTAATGTAGAGCCCACGAGAGCCGTTATCCAGGATGTTTTTGAAGAACATATTATCCATGCCCCGGGGATGCAACGGGTAAAGGAAATGATCAATGGTCCGATTATCCCTACTCCTGGTGCAGTGATGCAGGCATCTAAGCTCTTAAAAGAAGACCTAGGTGACTTGGTTACCTTTGATGTTGGAGGCGCCACAACGGACCTGCACTCCGTTACGGAAGGCAGCGAAGAGATTAATCGTATATTGATTAGTCCGGAACCGCTAGCGAAAAGAACCGTAGAAGGAGATCTTGGTGTCTTTGTAAATATGCAAAATATCGTAAATCTTATCGGAGCTGAAACCTTAACGAAAGAGCTTTCTTTTGATATTTCTTCAGTTATGGAGAACTACAAACCGATTCCGGAGTCAGAAAATGAAAAGAAATTTGTAGAGAGACTGGCTTTGGAAGCGGTAAAGATTTCTCTTAATCGTCATGCTGGAAAACTTCGGAATTTATACGGAGCCAGTGGAAAAACCACCGTGGCGGAAGGAAAAGATCTTTCGAATATTCAATATATTATTGGGACCGGCGGCGCATTGACCCGATTACCCAATCGTATAAGTCTCATAAAAAAAGCTATTGAGGAACAGGATTCAAACTTACTGGGCCCGACCAAAGAAGTTCAGATACTAATTGATAAGCATTATATAATGGCCTCTTTAGGCGTATTATCAAAGACCCATCCTAAGGCAGCTTTAGTGTTACTAAAAGAAAGTTTAGGACTGAAGGAGGCTTGTGATGAATCCAAGAATTGAGATTAATTATCCAAAACTGGTGAATAACACGAGGGTTTTACAGAAAAAAGCAAAAGAACATGGAATTGAGATTGCTGCAGTTACCAAGTGCTTTTGTGGAATTCCTGAAATCGCTCAAGCTTATGTAGATGGTGGGGTGAAATATCTGGCAGACTCCCGAGTCTCAAATTTAAAAAAACTACAAAAATTTCCGAATCCCAAAGTACTGCTTCGAATTCCTATGCTCTCGGAAGTTCAGGAAGTTGTTACTTATGCCGACATCAGTTTGAACTCGGAGCTTGAAACTATTCGGGCCTTGAATAAAGAAGCCCAGCGACTGGGGATAAATCATAAGATCATACTGATGGCAGATTTGGGAGATCTTCGGGAAGGAATCTTTGAGGAAGAAGAAGTTATGCAAGGAGCCAAAGAAGTTGAGGGACTATCCAATATAATCCTTCATGGAATCGGTGTGAACTTAACCTGCTACGGTGGGGTAATACCTAGCCCGAAGAATCTATCCAGACTGGAAGCCATGGGAAAAGCTATTGAAAAAGAAATCGGTAGAACCCTAGAACTTTTCAGTGGAGGAAATTCCAGCAGCATTTATCTACTGGATACAAAAGGTATGCCAGAGCGAATCAATCACCTTCGACTGGGAGAAGCGATCGTTTTGGGAACGGAAAGTGCTTATGGAGAAAAAATCGAAAATACCCATCAGGATATTTTTCAATTGGTAGCAGAGGTTATAGAACTTAAAGAAAAACCCTCGATGCCCATCGGAGACATTGGTATGGATGCTTTTGGAAACACCCCTTCCTTTGAAGATGAGGGGATTCGTCGAAGAGCCATTCTAGCTGTGGGGCGTCAAGACATTGGCAGTTATGATGTTTTTCCTATAGACGCCAATATGAAAATACTAGGAGCCAGTAGCGATCATTTAATCCTGGATATAACCGATGCTAAGGGAGACTTTAAAGTTGGTGATGAGATCCGATTTAATCTTCGGTACGGAGCCCTGCTTTCCTTAATGACCAGTGAGTATGTAACTAAAAAAATAGTTTATTAAATATCGAAAAATACTTTGCAAATATAATGCTCCCTTTGTAACTGACGACAGTATAATAGAACTGTCTATTACAAGGAGGAGCATTTTTCTTATTTCGGGAATCTTTTGTAAAGGATAAACTTTGATTAATTCGGGGCTTTAACTTATAATGAAGGGGAAGGAATATCAAAATTACATATCAATACAATATAGTTTGAGAGGATGAGAATAATGAAAATCATCGATTTGAGAAGCGATACGGTAACAACGCCTACAAAAGACATGTACCAAAGAATGCAAGAAGCCCCTCTAGGGGATGATGTTTATGGTGATGATCCAACGGTTAATAAATTAGAGGCCTTAGCTGCTAAGACACTTAATAAAGAACAGGCACTATTTGTACCAACGGGAACTATGGGCAACCTTATTGCTGTAATGGCTCATACTCACCCGGGAGAGGAAATTATATTAGAAAGAAACAGTCATATTTTTCTCTACGAAGCTGCAGGGGCTTCCAGGATTGCCGGAGTACAGCCCATGGTAATTAAGGGAATGGATGGAGTAATGGATCCGAAGGAAGTAGAAGAGGGTATTCGGGAAGACAATATCCATTTTCCGACCACCAGTCTGATCTGTGTGGAAAATACTCATAATATGGCCGGTGGAATGGTGCAACCTATGAATAATCTTCAGGAACTTCGATCCATTGCGGACCGTTACAAGATTTCCATGCATTTGGATGGTGCCAGGCTATTTAACGCTGCTACAGCCTTAGATTGTGATGTGAAAGAAATTGCAGCACATTTTGATTCGATCATGTTCTGTTTATCAAAGGGGCTGAGCGCTCCAATTGGAAGTATGTTGGTAGGAGGGCAAGATTTCATTGATCGAGCTCGAAAACTACGAAAAATGCTTGGTGGTGGTATGCGACAAGCCGGGATCATGGCCTCCTGTGGAATATTATCGATTGAACAGATGCCTAGGCAGCTAAAGATTGATCACGAAAATGCTCGAATACTAGCAGAAGGACTGAATAATCTTTCCGGTTTTTCGGTGAACCTTGATAAAGTGCATACCAATATCGTCAATGTATCCATAAAGGATAAAATGATTTCCTCTGAATATTTAGTAGAGAAAATGAAAGTTAAAGGAATTCTGGCAAATCCTAGAGGGAAGGATTTTATTCGCCTGGTAACTCATAAAGATGTAATCCTAGAGGATATTCATTATGCCTTAAAAATTATGGAATCTATCTAATGGTAACGAAAAAGGTCGCCCTCTTGAATTTTTTTGGCAAACCTTTTAAATCTTATTAGCAAGAGGTGGTATTATGGAGTACACAAGCAATAATGACCAAAGTTGTACAATAAAAAAAAATGAAGAAATTGAAAATGGTCTAACGGATTTACACATACACACTAATGCATCTGATGGAACCTGGGATATTTCTACATTAATAAAAAAACTCAAAAATAATAAGATAAGAAACTTTTCTATTACCGACCATGATACATTTTTAAACAGTAAAAGAATGTTGCAAAAAAACTTGACCGGGTTTAATTTTGTTATAGGTGCAGAGGTGTCTTCAACTCTTGACCAAGGGGAATACCATATATTGGCATATGACTTTGATTACAATAATAAACAATTCCATGACCTCCTTGCCTTTAATCAAGGTTCAAGGAAGGATTATGATGGAAAAATCATAGATCATATAAAAAACATGAGTGTATTAAGAGATGTTTCGGACTTTAAAGCCTATCGTTATCAACCCTCAAGGGGTGGGTGGGACTCCCTCAATTATTTAATAGACAAGGGAATCGTTAATAACAAAACAGAATTTTTTTCTTTAATAAAAAATATGGATGCAGTCCCTGAATTTAAAAAACCGAAAGAAGTAATTGAAGTGATAAAAAAGGCAGGGGGCACACCCATATTAGCTCATCCCACAAACTACTATCCCATGGAAAGTTTTAAAAGAGAAGTATTAGATAAATGGATTAAATTTGGCATTAAAGGGATCGAATGCTATTCCCCTTATCTCAAACAACAATCCGATGCGGATATAATTATTGATTATTGTAAAAAGAATCATTTACTAATTACTTCGGGGTCCGATTGTCATGGAGAGTTTTTAAATAGACCCTTGGGATACCCAAATATAACTTTGGATAATCTAATAGTTCCTTTTTTAAAACAAAAGTAAAAAAGGAGGAGAACAAATCCATTAATGGAAACACGAAAATACTATTTGGTTTATTTTTTTGTATATTTATCCTCTGCCAGCATTGTTTCACTAATGCCTGTATATTTAAATGAGAATATTAAAATGGAAGTATCCCAAGTTGCTTTTTACATGTCTTTACTTCCTATATTAAACCTTCTGTTCCAACCTGTCTGGGGTGGAATTGCCGATAGCTTAGGGAACAGAATCCTTGTGCTTAAATTTTTATTAATCATGACAGGGATCCTGTCTTTTATAATTGGTTTATCCGAGAGTAGGATAGTAACCCTTTTGTTATTCTCGCTCTATACTATTTTCATGTGTGGACAAGCACCGATAAAGGATTCTATAACCCTGGGCTATATTGCTACTGTGGAAAATTCTTCTTTTGGTATAATAAGGACTTGGGGTGCCATTGGATTTGCCGTAGGAGCCTTCGGAGCCGGTTTTATTGCCGATACACTAGGTATAAATTGGATTTTTTATTTAGGAGCCCTGGGATTTTTTCTATCTTTACTTTTTATTAATAATATTGAGAATTTAAATGGGGATCGATCTAAGGACAAATATGGGGAAGCTATAAAGGATTTGATCAAAAACAAAGTATACATTTTTATACTTATCTACAGCTTTTTCTTCGTAGGGGCTTTTTTCAGTGCAGATCAATTTTATAGCTTATTTGTTAGGCATAATGGTTTTAGTATGAATATTGTAGGAACCTTATTATTTATTGCAGTATGTGTTGAGATTCCATTTATGTTCTTTTCAAGAAAAATAATGATAAGACTTGGCCTACTGAACTTACTATTATCCATGGCTTTAATAAGTGTAATAAGATTGTTTTACTTAGGAATGAGTAGTAGTTTTATAGACTTTGTAATAACTGGAATACTAAGGGGTATTTCTGTAGGAATATTCATACCTCTATTTATACAACTAATATCAACTATTACCAAACCGAAAGTGTTAAGCTCTGCCCTATCTTTGTATTCTTCTGCGACTGCAGGTATAGGGGTCGTTGTGTTTACTTTGCTTGGCGGATTAGTTATTGATCACTATGACTACCGAGTCCTATTCTGGTTTTATGGAGTGGTCCAAAGTATTTTATTCATACCACTATTGTTCAATATAAAAAGGTTAAAAAAAATTGATTTAAAGGAATGATATTATGGATTTATTTGATATGGCTCAAGAAAAAAACTTAAAATCCCTGGCACCACTAGCAGACCGAATCCGGCCAAAGACCTTGGACGAGGTCGTGGGGCAGGATCATTTACTGAAACCTGGGAAATTCATCTACCGCTGTATTGCAGCTAAGAGAATCCCTTCGATGATTTTTTATGGACCTTCCGGAACGGGGAAAACCACCTTGGCAAAAGTAATTGCCAATGAAGTGGAGATGAATTTTTATCAACTGAATGCAGTAACCTCCGGTGTAAAGGATATTCGTGAAGTGGTAGAGGTCGCTAAAAAAGCCATGACCTATGAAAACAAACCCAATTTGCTTTTCATTGATGAGATCCACCGGTTTTCAAAGAATCAGCAGGACGCCCTATTGCCTTATGTGGAGGAAGGAGTTTTAACACTAATCGGTGCGACGACAGAAAACCCCTATTTTGAAGTAAATAAAGCCCTTTTATCCCGGAGTTCAGTGTTAAAGCTGGAATCTCTTACTCCTGAAGATATTAAACTGTTATTAGAAAGAACCCTAAAGGATAAAACCGATGGGCTTGGAAGATACCATGTAAAACTTTCAAAAGAGGCGATGGATCACTTAATTACTTCCTCTATGGGGGATGGAAGAAGAGCATTGAATGCATTGGAAATAGCAGTACTGAGTACTAAGCCCGATAGTGAAGGCATTGTTGAAATGACGTTATCCATTGTGGAAGAGTCTACCCAGCAAAATGTGATTCAATACGATAAGGGAGGAGACCAGCACTATGATGTAATCTCCGCTTTTATCAAAAGCATCCGAGGAAGTGATGCCGATGCAGCACTACACTATTTAGCGAAAATGCTGACTGCAGGAGAGGCTATAGAATTTATTGGGAGACGACTGATTATTTTGGCGTCTGAAGATATCGGTAATGCGGATCCCGGTGCCTTGACTATGGCAGTTAACACCTATAAAGGAATTACCATTACCGGTATGCCCGAGGCGAAACTGATTCTAGCCCAGTGCGTGACCTACCTTGCGACAGCTCCCAAAAGCAATGCTTCTTACACGGCGATTAATCAAGCTTTTGAAGACATTAAAACCATTCATACGGAAGTGCCGAAGCACCTTCGAGACAGTCATTACGAGTCAGCAAGTTCACTGGGCCATGGCATAGAGTACAAGTATCCTCATAATTATGAAAACAACTATGTAGCTCAAAATTATTTGCCGGATAATCTAAGAAATAAAACCTATTACCATCCTACGGAGAATGGATACGAAGCTAGGATACGAGCCAATTTATCCAACATCCACAAGAAAGATTCCACAGAGGAGAATTAGCCATGAAATTAATCGATATGCATGTTCATACCAATGCTTCCGACGGAGTGTTATCGCCAGAGAAAGCGGTTCAGAGAGCTATTGAAAATGGTCTTTCAGGGATTGCTATTACCGATCATGATACGGTAACGGGAGTGCTTTCCATTGATCAGTTTAAAATTCCTGATCATTTTACCGTAATTAAAGGAATTGAGTTCAGTACAATGCAAAACAACAAAGAAATCCATATATTGGGTTACAATCTTGATGTATACAATACAGATTTGCAAGAGCTTTTGGAAAACATCCAAAAGTTTCGGAGCAATCGCGTCTATAAAATCCTTGAAAAATTGAAACGATTCAATATTATACTGGATTATCAAGAGGTGCAGGGCAAAGAGCCTCCCCAAGCCATCGGGCGGCCCCATGTTGCCAAAGCCCTGATCAGAAGAGGATTTGTGCAAGATGTTTCGGAAGCCTTCGATCGCTATTTAGCCAAAGGGCGTCTTGCTTATGTAGAGCGCTATAAACTTGAAACGAAGGAAGCGATCGAATTGATTAAAGACCTGGGAGGCTTTTCTGTGTTGGCCCATCCCGGACTCCTAAGTGACCAGGATGTTTTTTCTGTTTTGGACAAAGGAGTGGAGGGGATAGAAGTATATCATCCGAAGCATAGCCATTTTGCTACGGAGAAGCTATATGATTTGGCAAAAGATCGCGGGTTGATTATTACAGGAGGTTCGGATTTTCATGAATTCTCTCTAATTAAGGGGAATGATATTGGCTCTTACACAGTATCGATTGATCCGTTTTTAAACGGCCCCTTCTATTCTAGTATTTAAAGATTTATATAGATAATAAAATGGAAATTTGTTAAAATGAATACTGTGAGGTAAATACAAAACAAAACAACTTATAGGAGGGGTTTTAATGAGCATAGAATTATCCAAAAAACATCTTAATTTATCACCTTCAATGACGTTATCCATTGCAGCAAAAGCATCGGAGTTGAAAGCTCAAGGAATTGATGTGATTGGTTTTGGAGTTGGGGAACCGGATTTTAATACTCCGAAGCATATTATCGACAAAGCTATTGAGGCGATGGATAAGGGATTAACCGGCTATACTGCTGCTTCCGGTACTCCGGAACTAAAAAAAGCGATCTGTAATAAACTCCAAAGGGATAACGGTTTAGAATATAGTCCTAATCAAATCATTGTATCCAACGGTGCTAAGCATTCCATTTATAATGCCCTGCAAGCGATTTGCAATCCCGGGGATGAAGTCTTGGTTGGAATCCCTTACTGGGTAAGCTATCCGGAACTTGTGAAAATGGCGGACGCAGAACCAGTTTTTATTGAGGGAAAAGAAGAAAATGAATTTAAAATGACACCGGAAAGCATTAGGAAGAAAATCACACCGAAAACCAAAGCTATTTTACTTAACAGCCCGGGAAATCCTACGGGAACCGTTTATACGAAAGAGGAACTACGAGCTATTGCAGAACTAATGGCTGAACATAACATTATTATTATTTCCGATGAGATTTATGAAAAATTAATTTATGGGGAAGAGCCCCATGTCAGCGTTGCCAGCTTTAATGAGAAAATCAAAGACTTAACCATTTTAGTAAACGGTTTGTCTAAAGGCTATGCTATGACGGGATGGAGAATTGGTTATACGGCTTCAAACAAAGAAATTGCTAAGGTTATGGGCAATATTCAAAGCCATGCCACGTCCAATCCTAACACCATGGCCCAATATGCCAGTGTGGAAGCCTTGGAAGGGGATCAAAGCTCAATTGAGGAAATGAAAGTGGAGTTCAATAAGCGAAGGAAGTTCATGGTAGAGCGAATCAATGATATTAAGGGTGTATCCTGTATTGAACCCCAGGGAGCTTTTTATGTAATGATGAATATTAAGGAATTGAAAGGCCGCACATTAGCTGGAAAAGTGGTAAAAGACTCTATTGAAATTGCTGAGATCATTTTAGAAGAAGCTCAAGTAGCCCTTGTGCCGGGAATTGCATTTGGTTCTGATGATTACCTGCGGTTATCCTATGCCAATTCCTTAGAAAATATTAAAATCGGGCTAAACCGAATCGATGACTTTTTATCGAAGGAACTAGCTTAAGGCCAGGAATTGAATACCATAAAGCCAAAATCAGAGAAAGATTAAATAGACAGAATAAGAAATCAATGATGAAGGATGTGTCGATTTGGAGTATAGTATTTATCAAAACCCACTTATTGAAAGGTATACCAGCGAAGAGATGCTTTACACCTTCTCGCCGGATAATAAATTTAAAAATTGGCGGAAATTATGGGTTGCTTTAGCGGAAACAGAAAAAGAGCTTGGCCTGAAGATTACCGATGAACAAATCAAAGAATTGAAAGCCTATCAAGAAAATATTAACTATGATGTTGCAAAAGAGCGAGAAAAGGAAACGAGACATGATGTAATGAGTCATGTATATGCATATGGAGTACAATGCCCTACTGCAAAACCGATTATTCATCTAGGGGCTACTAGTGCCTTTGTAGGGGACAATACGGATATTATTGTTTATCGGGAAGCATTACACACGATTTTAAAAAAATTGGTGAATTTAATGGAAAAGCTCGGTACTTTTGCAAAGGAATATAAAGATGTACCGACCTTAGGTTATACCCATTATCAGCCGGCACAAATTACCACCGTGGGAAAACGAGCCAGCTTATGGCTCTACGAACTTTATATGGATTACGAAAAACTTACTTTTATACTTGATCAAATGAAATTCCGAGGGGTGAAGGGAACTACGGGAACCCAAGCCAGCTTCTTATCTCTATTTGATAATGATGGGGAAAAAGTGAAAACCCTGGACGAAAAAATATCAAAAAAATTAGGCTTTGAAGAAAGTTTCCCCGTAACCGGCCAGACCTACTCCAGAAAACAGGATTTTGATCTTATGTATGTGTTAAGCTCCATTGCCCAAAGCATGCATAAAATGACCAATGATATTCGTTTGCTTCAACATTTAAAAGAAATCGAAGAGCCTTTTGAGAAAAATCAAATCGGTTCATCCGCCATGGCTTATAAAAGAAATCCCATGCGAAGCGAGCGTATTTCTTCGTTATCCAAGTTTGTAATGAGCGCGCTGCAGAACTTATCCTTTGTCAGTGCTACCCAGTGGTTTGAACGAACCCTGGATGATTCCGCGAATCGCCGGATTACCATCCCGGAAACCTTCATGGCAACCGATGCCATATTGGATATCGGGATTAATATTGCTTCGGGATTGGTGGTTAATGAAAAAGTAATTGAAGAAAACTTAAAGAAAGAACTTCCCTTTATGGCCACAGAAAATATTATGATGGAGGCTGTAAAAAAAGGGAAGGATCGACAGGAACTTCATGAAAGAATTCGAAAACATTCTTTAACAGCAGGGCATAATATTAAAAAGCTGGGATTGGAAAACAATCTACTTGAATTAATTGCAGAAGATTCCTATTTTGGTCTAAGTCAACAAGAATTACTTCAAATTGTAGATCCTCATAAATACATCGGACGCTCTTGTGAGCAGGTAGAGGATTTACTGAAAGATTACTTGGGGCCAATTTTAGATAAACATCAAGACTTACTGGGTGCAAAAGTGCATCTCAAGGTCTAAATTAATGTTATAAATGTGGAGGTACAAATTATGTATAAAGATATGACAATTGCTAAAGTGCAAGAATTTGAAGGAGAACAAGTGAGGATCAAAGGTTGGCTTTATAACAAACGATCCAGTGGGAAAATTCAATTTTTACAAATCCGCGATGGCTCCGGTTTTATTCAAGGGGTAATGATGAAAAAGCATGTGTCAGAGGAAGTCTTTGAATTATGCAAAAACTTAACTCAGGAATCTTCCATTGAAGTGTTGGGGACCGTGCAAAAGGATGATCGTTCAACTCTGGGGTTTGAAATCTTTGTGGATGAGGTAAAACTTTTTCAGCTTGCGGATGAGGATTATCCTATTTCTCTAAAAGAACATGGGACGGATTTTTTAATGGATAATCGTCATTTGTGGATGCGAACGCCGAAACAAAATGCCATTCTTCGTATTCGAGATGAAATCAATTTTACAATCCGGGAGTTTTTTAGAAATGAAGGATTTATCCTAACGGAGCCTCCTATTATTACGCCGGCTTCCTGTGAAGGAACCACGGATTTATTTGAACTCGATTATTTTGGAGAAAAGGTCTATCTCTCACAAACGGGACAACTGTATGCTGAAGCTACGGCCATGGCCTTTAATAAAGTTTATACTTTTGGTCCGACTTTTCGAGCGGAGAAATCGAAAACCCGTAAACACATGAATGAATTTTGGATGGTGGAACCGGAAATGGCTTTTGTGGAATTTGAAGAAAATATGAAGGTTCAAGAGAATTTTGTAGAGTACGTGATTCAGAAAGTTATTAAAACCATGAAAAGGGAGTTAGATGTTTTAGAACGGGACACCAGTGCCCTAGAGCAGGTAAAAGCTCCTTTCCCACGGATTACTTATACCGATGCCATAAAAATGCTTCAAGATGCGGATTATGAGATTAAGTGGGGAGATGATTTTGGTGCCCCTCATGAAACCTATATAGCAGAGCAATATGATAAACCTGTATTCATCACCCATTTCCCCACGGAAATGAAAGCTTTCTATATGCAGCCGGACCCTAAGGATCCCAAGGTAATTCTTGGTTCTGATCTTATTGCACCGGAAGGATATGGGGAAATTATTGGTGGGTCTGAACGAATACACGATAAAGACTTGCTATTGGAAAAAATGGAACAAGAGGGACTGCCCAGGGAAGTATATCAATGGTATATTGACCTTCGTAAGTATGGATCCGTTCCTCATTCAGGATTTGGTCTGGGATTGGAACGAACCGTTAGTTGGGTTTGTGGCATTGATCATATCCGACAATCTATTCCCTTTGCAAGAACCTTAAATAGAGTTTACCCCTAATACTACTTACTATCTTCGATATAAAGCACTGCCGCTTGGTGGTGCTTTTTTCTAAATAGGAATGACTGAATTTTTAGTATATAATTTAAAGTGGAGGTGTTTTATATGTTCGTCGATTATCTCTTTAATCATTCCATCGATCCGCTGGTGGACTCGAAGGTTTTAATGCTTCAAAAAGATGAGGCCGTAATTAATGTATTATACAAAATGCTTCAAGAAAACTTCCAAGAAGGATTGGTTCTGTTTTTTACAGAGGATAATATGGCCAAACAGTATGGAATATTAACCTTGAGTGATCTTTCTATCAGTAAAGACGACTTATTCGACTTCGATCAAAAAATTGAAGATAAACTACAAAGGCCTATAGAGGCATTGTCGGTTACCACAAAAGTGAAAGAAGCGCTTAAAGCCTTTGAAGAATTAGAAATTGACACACTTCCAATTGAAAACAATGGTAGGCTTGTAGGCGTGGTTCGAAAGAAAGATTTTCTAAATCACTATTTTCCTTATCTGTATGATATGAATCATAAGTATAAAGAGATTATCAATCACATAAATGAAGCCGTATCGGTGATTGATCAAAATGGATTTGTAAGACTGTGGAATATAAAAGCAGAGGAGTTATATCAAATATCACAGAAGAAAATTATCAATAAAAAACTGGATGAGTTTTTTCCAAATGCATTAGGACTGAAAATTTTAGAGACTCGGGAAGCCATAAAAAATGTGAATTATTCACCGAAAGAAGACTATTATGTCTCTATTAGTTCCCTGCCTATCTTTATCAAAAACAAGTTCATCGGTGTGGTCTCCACAGAGAAGGATTTGACCCAACAGAAAAATCTAACCACTAAATTGGAAAACGCAAATTCAAAAATTTCTTCTTTACAACAAAAGGTAGCAGAAATCAACAAATATTCTGCTTCTTTATTCGATGATATTAAAGGCCACGATCCCGTTCTTCAGGAAAAAATCGAACTGGCTAAATATGCAAGTAAAACGAATGCAAATGTACTTATTACTGGGGAGAGCGGTACAGGAAAAGAATTATTTGCAAAAGGGATCCATCAGCAAAGTGGCAGGGAAGGGGCCTTTATTAGTGTAAACTGTAGCGCAATTCCACATGGTTTATATGAAAGCGAATTCTTTGGTTATGAAGACGGTGCCTTTGCCGGTGCTATGAAAGGAGGGAAGACAGGGTACTTCAAATTAACGGATAAAGGTACTTTATTCCTGGATGAGGTGGGAGCACTTCCTTTAGACCTTCAGGCAAAACTTCTTCGTGTGCTGGACGAGCAAAAAATTAATCCTTTGGGTTCTGAGAAAATGATCCCAGTGGATGTGCGAATTATCGCAGCCACGAATCGCAACATAAAAGAACTGGTTGAGAAAAAGGAATTCCGTCATGATTTATATAATCGCCTTAAGATTGTAGAGATTGACTTACCTTCTTTGCGGGAAAGAAAAGAAGACATCGTTATTTTATTTCATCATTTTTTAGAAGAATACAGCGGAAAAAATAATACTGAAATCAAAAATATCAATCAGGAAATTTATTCTTATCTTAAAAAAGCTTTTTGGAAGGGGAATATCCGAGAGCTTCGAAATACCGTGGAGTATTTAGTTTTTCTGTCCAAGGATGGTATTATAAAACCGGAAGACCTACCGGATTATTTACGTGAATATAGTGAAGTAGAATTATTGGAGGAAATACAAGACCATCAGAACTTAGAGGATCAAATGGATTGCTATGAAAAGTCATTAATCGAAAAAGCCTTAGAAACCAATCATCATAACAAAAGCAAAACAGCAAAGTATTTGGAAATTCCAAGAAGTACGTTATATTATAAATTGGAAAAACACGAATTAGAGTAGTCTTGATTTGGGTATTGTCGTTTCAATGACCGAGTGAATATGTGCAATTAATCGACATTGCTGCACTGCATCGTCGGTTTGTTGCGCACTTGTTTGTCCTTAAATATAGGGATAGTATAATATATAACAAAGATTATGCCGATTAACTGTACAATATTTGGTGAAGGAATTTCAGATTCCTTCGGTTGTTCTTTTATGTCCATTAATGCCAGCAACATCAATGTTATCAGAAAATCCAAAATCTTGAAACGATTGTTACAACAAAATTAATAGGAGGTGTTAAGTAATGAAACAACGGATAGAGAATCATCCAATTCTTGATATACCGTTGAGACGAAAAATAAAATTCTATTATAATGACAAAGTCATTTTTGGGCTTGAAGGAGATACTATCGCGTCTGCACTACATGCTTCGGGGATTACCCAGCTAAGCAAAAGTATTAAACTTCACCGACCTCGTGGGTTTTATTGTGCCATTGGCAACTGTTCATCCTGCTTTATGCGGGTAGATGGGAAACCAAATGTCAAAACCTGCGTGGAACGCTTACGAGAGGATATGGTAGTAGAAAGCCAGGATGGGAGAGGATCAATAAAATGATGCACACGGATATTTTAGTGATCGGAGGAGGCCCCTCAGGACTGAGCGCTGCTATTGCTGCGGGAAAATCCGGAGCCGAGGTGTTACTCGTCGAGGGAAATCAATATTTTGGGGGACAATTGGTTAAACAAACTCATATGTTTTTCGGATCAGAAAAACAATATGCTGCAACAAGAGGGTTTGACATCGGGAAAAAACTAGTTGAAGAGGTTGAAGTTTATGACAATGTTAAAACTCTTCATAGCACCACTGCCTTAGGTATTTATGAAGATGGTATCGTCACCTTGGAACAGAAAACTGAATCAGAAGATGTGTACCTAAAAGTTCGGGCGAAAACGATAATTATCGGTACCGGAGCATTGGAAAGATCCCTGCCGTTCACGAATAATGACTTGCCGGGTATTTATGGTGCCGGAGCTGTACAAACCTTAATGAATGAATACTTGGTTAAGCCAGGGAAACGTGTGCTGATGGTTGGAGCGGGAAACATTGGACTGATTATCAGCTACCAACTTCTGCAAGCCGGGGTGGAAGTGGCAGGGATTATTGATGCTTCTTCTGAAATTGGGGGCTATTTAGTTCATGCTTCAAAAATCCGCCGATCGGGCGTTCCTATTTTTACAGGATATACTATTGTGAAGGCCGAGGGAAAAGATCATCTTGAAAAAGCCACCATTGCTCAAGTGGATCGACACTGGAAACCGATCCCCGGCACGGAAAAAGAATTTAAAGTGGATGTATTATGCATTTCGGTTGGACTTACGCCTTCCTCTGCATTATTCTGGCAAGTAGGATGTGAAATGGAATATGTACGAGATTTAGGAGGATACGTTCCTAAGCGTAACCAATATTTACAGACAACGCTTAAAAACATTTATGTTGCAGGGGATTCAGCCGGAATCGAAGAAGCCAGTAGTGCTATGGTAGAAGGTTCCATCGCCGGTCTTTCTGCGAGTCATAATTTAGGCTTTATTTATGAGGACTATCAGCGTGATATACAAGAACTTTTACAAGAGCTAGAGGGACTTCGAGGTGGAGAAAAAGGAGAACATATCCGAAATGGCTACAATATGGTCGGCTTTTAATTTACAGGAGGTGATTTGAATTGCTAAAAACCACAGGTGTTCCTAATGATCAAGATTTAGACGGGGTATTTCCCCCTCAAGAACGATTGGGAAAAGGTCCGGTGGTTGTTGTGGAGTGCTTCGAAACTATTCCATGCAACCCTTGTTATACAGCTTGTCACTTCGGGGGAATTGAAGCCTTTAAAGATATTACCGATCTTCCAACCATCGATTTCGAGAAATGCAATGGCTGTACTTTATGTATTAGTAACTGTCCCGGTCTCGCTATTATGGTAATCGATTATCAGTACCATAAAGATTATGTAAAAATGACGATTCCCTATGAATTCTTTCCTCTCCCGAAAGAAGGGGAGTGGGTAAAGGGACTGGATCGCAGGGGAGAAGTAGTTATAAACGTTCAGGTAATATTGGTCAAAAATGCCAAACACCAAGATAAAACCCCACTTATTTCTATTGCGGTTCCAAAAGCTCACTTCAAAAAGCTCCGAAATATCGAGGTAGGTGATTCAAATGACCAATCATGATGTGATACTATGTCGTTGTGAGGATGTTACGGTACAGGATATCCACGATGTGATTGCTGAAGGGTATCATACCCTGGAGGAGATCAAAAGAGTCACCAGGGTAGGCATGGGGCCTTGCCAAGGAAGAGCTTGTTTAATGCTGATCCTTAGAGAACTATCGGTTATTACCAATCAATCTATTGAAAATCTTTTACCGGACACGTACCGACCTCCCACAAAATCCGTAAGTTTTGATTTATTTATTAAAAGTCCGAAAGAAGGAGGGATATAGGATGATTTCAAAGGCAGAAATTGTAATCATCGGTGGAGGCATCTCCGGTTGTGCCATTGCCTATAATTTAGCAAAAAAAGGAATGAAAAATATTGTGTTGTTGGAAAAAGATTATATTTCCAGCGGAGCCACCGGCCGTTGCGGAGCTGGGATTCGTCAACAATGGGCTACAGAAATGAACTGTCAAGTAGCCAAGCTTTCCCGAGAATTTTTCGAAACCGCGGAAGAAACCTTGGGCTATGATCATGATATTGAGTTTAAACAAAAAGGATATCTGATTCTATCGGCAACGGAAGAAGAGGACAACCAATCGAAAAAGAACGTTGCGCTACAAAACTCCCTTGGCATTGATTCGAAATATATTTCTTTAGAGGAAGCCAAAAAAATTGTTCCGATGCTTAATACAAAGGAGTTTATCAGCGCAACCTATTGTAAAGATGACGGTCATCTTAATCCATGGCATACGACTTTAGCCTTCGCTAAGGCTGCGAAAAAACTAGGGGTGAAAATTTATACTCATACAGAGGTTACGGGAATTGATCAAAAACACGGAGAAATAACCGGCGTGCAAACCAGTGAAGGATCCATTCAAACCCGTAAAGTGGTTAATGCTGCTGGTGGACATGCCCAAATAATTGGTGAGATGGCAAGGGTTGAACTTCCTGTGTATTCTGAACGTCACCAAATTCTTGTGACGGAACCGGTAGCACCGATACTGGACCCTATGGTTATGTCTTTTTCTAAAAATTTTTACTGTCAGCAGGTTCCTCATGGGGCATTTATTATGGGTAGAGGAGGGGAAAATGAACCACGAGATCTTAGAAATACATCCAGTTGGGACTTTTTGGAAAAAATGACCGAAACCGCTTTAAGTATTTTACCGGACTTAAAGAAAACTAGAGTGCTAAGACAGTGGTCCGGGATGTATAATATTAGTCCGGATAAACAGCCGATTTATGGAGATGTCCCAGGAATTAAAGGTTTATACCTGGCCATCGGATTTAGTGGTCATGGTTTTATGTTCGGACCGGCCACTGGATTGTTAATGGCGGAATTCATCTTAGGAGAAAAGACTACGTTGCCCATCGATAAGCTTCATATTAGCCGGTTTGAAAAAGGAGAACTGGTAACGGAAGCCTCTGTGGTATAGGACATATTAAGGTTATCCTATATGTGGAATTGATATTTATTAGTCTAAAATCGGTATAAATTTAGGACTGGTAATAGAAATACAGTAACTATAATATAATAGCGACAATTCAAGTATAAAACATCCAACGAAGACTTAAGCATCCAAAAATCCTGATGCAAAAGTCTTCGTGTTTTTTTGTTTTAATATCAAATAAACGATATCAATTCAAATCAATTCAAATCAATAAAATCAATTCAAAAAAAGTCATAAAATCCTGTGGAAAATTGTTGGTTACTGTTTAAATTATGTTTAATGACATCACCAGTGTAATATATAAATAATTACTTATGTTTTATTTTCAAGTTTTTAGT